>NZ_JAODZS010000100.1:0-920 GCF_029835375.1 Morganella sp. GD04133
TCCGGAATTTCCGGATAGTTCACATGTTCGGTTATTCCGAACAACTGATTCCAAAGGTCGCCATGTGCGGCCTTTTTTGTTTTCGGAGGTAGGAAATGAAGTGCCAGTTAGAATTCTACTCGGCTGATGTCCGCCCGACGGAAGAAATGGATGGCAACTACGTCATTGTTTATAACCCGTGTGACGGCTGGCATAACGGATCGGTCCGTGTCCTCCGAGACGGTGATGAGTGTGATGTCGGCATTTATCCGTTCCTCGGTGATGAATTTACACCTCATTCGTTTTATACCGCCTGGGCTATCATGCCGGATCCTGAATTACTGGATGATGCATTTCCCCGCGTCTGGAGATAGTTCCACGGGCCGCCCTGTACGGCCTTTTCCGTTTACGCCGCCACAGTGTCAATCACCTCGTTATCACTTAACACAAGAGCTGTGTGCGGCTTTTTATTTCCAGTCATGCAAAGGCATCCAAAGATGAGTGAGACAACATATAAGACAGCCTCATGGGGTGAAGTAAAGGCAGATATCTATTCTGGTGAATCCTGTAATGAACATCGACCATTTGTTGAGGTTTTGTGTGATGGTGACATGGATTCATGTATTGAAGATAAAGTTACATTCAGCGCGAGTCGCTGGCCGGTTGGTACGAAAATTACCGTCGAAGTTCCGTGTTGTCCAGCCTGCGGTTTAGATGCTGAGTATCAGGATAAAACTGGAAGATGCGAATGCGGCTTCGACTGGAAAGAATGGGCTGAAAATAAGTATTCATGATGACAACAACAAGAGCATTGGAGCGTGACAGGCTCATTACCTAATCCGTATTCGGACACAGTGCTCTTTTTATTGCTTTCCCGCCGCTGGTGGGATTATCCGAATAATGCCGCAGCCACCTCACTTCAACCCGTTTAAAACATATAG
>NZ_JAODZS010000101.1:0-919 GCF_029835375.1 Morganella sp. GD04133
TTGTCACCTTTCGGTGAGCTGACTGCGGCCTCTGGTTTTGCTTTGCGGGGAGAAGATTTTGAAATTCTCGGACGATCATTAAATACGTTAGTATTTAATATATTATTATTGTTTATGGACAATCGTTGGACATCCGTTGGACAAACATCGCTGAGAGGTGCGTTTTTACTGGTGTTTGCGTTGGACAATCGTTGGACATCCGTTGGACAATTTTGAGACTGAAAATCGTCATATTTCACTATCGAAATCAGGCTGAATTTACGACCTTTCGACTCAATATTAATCATCCCTTTCGACTCAAAAGTGCGGAGTAAACTCTTCACTTTGTTGTCCGGAATGAACGTCTCGGATACCAGTGTCGGCCTGCCGGTGATCATCTGGCCGCGCCGAACAATCATCATGCCGATATCAGTGTTAACCTCCTCGTCAGTGTGATTTGCTTTCAGTATCAGATGCAGCCACAGATGGACTGCCTGAGAATCCCTGTATAGCCTGCTGTCCATGAATTGTCTGTGTATCAATGCAAACCCCTTGCCGGATTGCTCCGGCGTTACAGGCCGCTCCTCCGGCGCTCTGCCGGGGAACCGGTACACGTTGTTTAATGCGGTATTCATGATATGACCTCCTGTCCGGTTTCAGATAAAAATGCCTGGTACTCTTCCATGAGCAGTCCGGCCTCGCCATCCAGCTCTAACCCTGCATCAGCAACGGCTTGAATAAACTTTCTGGCCTTCACTGCGCTGAACTGCGGCAACGCCGCACTTCGGGTCAGTTTCTTCTTACCGGCTGCTTTGGCTTTGCTCATCTGCTCGGTGGCAACTGCGGATGCCTGAGTGCCGTGTTCGCGGGATAATGCAACAGCTGTTGTCGCTGATACTTCACCGGTACGAACCATTTCAATCAGGCCATCGCCACACGT
>NZ_JAODZS010000102.1:0-804 GCF_029835375.1 Morganella sp. GD04133
GCCAGTGAGATCGCTGCCGGTAATAACGACCTCTCTTCGCGGACTGAACAGCAGGCTGCATCTCTTGAAGAAACCGCTGCCAGCATGGAAGAGCTGACCGCCACTGTGCGTCAGAATGCTGATAACGCCCGTCAGGCCAGTCAGCTGGCGTTAACCGCCTCCGAAACCGCAGAGCGCGGCGGGAAAGTGGTGGATGATGTTGTGGATACCATGCGCGGCATCGGCGACAGCTCGAAGAAAATCGCCGATATCATCAGTGTGATTGACGGTATCGCCTTCCAGACTAACATTCTGGCACTGAATGCCGCCGTGGAGGCTGCCCGTGCCGGTGAGCAGGGGCGCGGATTTGCCGTTGTCGCCGGTGAGGTGCGTAACCTGGCTCAGCGCAGTGCGCAGGCCGCCCGGGAAATCAAAACCCTGATCGAAGATTCAGTCGGCAGAGTCGATGCCGGAGCTGTACTGGTTGAGCGCGCCGGTGAAACGATGGATGAAATTGTCAGCGCGGTCACCAGAGTCACCGATATTATGAGTGAGATAGCCTCTGCCTCGGATGAACAGAGCCGCGGGATTGACCAGGTGGGTGTGGCGGTGACGGAAATGGACAGAGTCACCCAGCAGAATGCGGCATTAGTTGAACAATCAGCCGCAGCGGCTGCATCACTTGAAGAGCAGGCCAGCAGGCTGACTCAGGCGGTGTCTGTATTTCATATACAGGGCAGAGAACTGAAGGCCGGTACGAAAACCAGCATTATGGTGCCATTACAACGACCTGCGCTTAAAAAATCCGCTGATAATGCCGATGAT
>NZ_JAODZS010000103.1:0-783 GCF_029835375.1 Morganella sp. GD04133
TTTTGCACGTACAGCATCCATTCTTTGAGGCTGGCTTTGTCTTCGTCCGTGATAATGCCGAGCATTAACTGAGTCCGCCATAGTTCCGTTTTTTCACTAGCCTCAGCAATCAGTGTCTGTTTTTGTGATTCAGCGATGGCAACATGCTGCTCATGCGTCAGGGGCGGTTCATCAGCCCACTGCGGCATTCCTTTTTTACCCGCCACGCGGACTTTACCAACCGGTGCCGCTGATGTGTATTTGATAAAGACACTTTCATCAACATCAACAGCATCATCAGGGTACGAATCACCGTAATCCTCAATCCAGTCTTTCGCGTAAAAAAGGTTCTCTGACGGGCTGTATACGTAATTCATGGTTATCTCCCTAATGCCATAATGGTTACAGTGCCTGCACCGGTTACCGGGCTGGTTGAATCGGAACGGAATACGCGCATATTGGCGCCCGTCTTCGTCAGCGCATCAAGCGTCATGTACTGCCCGGATGAACTGGAGTTATGTGTAGGCCACACGCCATGTGGCCCGTACGGGAACGGTACAGGAAAGGTAATCGGAGTGACCGTGTTTGTTGCCGAAGGTGTCACGCTGAAAACCTGCAAAATTAACCCGTTAGGAAACGTGTAAGCGTCGTTGGCAAACCCGAAGGAAGACATGTCCGGTATCTGACCGGGATTTGTTCCTGTATTTTTTGATGCAGCCGAACCCGCTCCCGTAACCCGTGCCAGCGGTATAGTCCCGTCATTAATTTCACCGGTTGGGGAAACGCGAAATATCGGTACAGGAA
>NZ_JAODZS010000104.1:0-771 GCF_029835375.1 Morganella sp. GD04133
ACATAAACCAGCTCAAGGCCGTTATTGTCTCGCGGTACTGAGATGCCCCCGTTTACGCCCCATGCACCATCTGAGTTATAACCAAGGATGCCGGTGATGTGATACTGGCCGGTGCCGGTACAGTTGACTTCAGCGCCTTCTGATTCGTCGTTGGTTTCGTAGTGGTCATCGGGGTAGATTAGCACAATAGGTGATGATTTTTTGTAATATCCACTGCTGTCAACTAAGGCATTAGCCCCCAGAGATAAAAGGGTTCCGTTTCCCGCTGGCACAGAATGTACTGACTGGTTTGCACCTGCGCTATTCCTGTGAATAATATTTAATATTGCACTTGATGTAGAAGCCATCGTTTCCAGCGTAGTGGAAAAACCATCTCCCTTTGCAAGCTTTATTCCTGAATACATATTTTTACTTGTAATGGTCATCTGACCACCATTTACAGCAAAACAGTTAACACCCCCATGTGTATAGCCAATACTTCCTGCTCCGTTTATCCAAAGATATGAATCCGGGGTTGATTTAACTGATGTCGTTTTATTATTTTCGTTATAAGAGATCATATCGCTGACCCATTGACGAGATGCTATTTGCCTTGTGCCAGACTCATGCGGGATTTGCAGTATAGACCAGGTATTTTTTCCCTTATCGAACGATGCTATATATCCGAAACCTAAGTTAGTAAAATTGGGGTTTATCCCCATTTGCATCTTGCTGCCGTCTTTTTCTGAGTTAAGGGTACACGTCATGGCGGCAAAATCGATGTTGGAATTT
>NZ_JAODZS010000105.1:0-712 GCF_029835375.1 Morganella sp. GD04133
TCTGCTTAAATTCACCAGCTGATTTTTTAATCCATATCTGCAAGGCTCTATATAACCTGTATTGCTCCTCTTGCGGCATTAAACCGTCATAGTGATGAGACTCAAGTGACTCGCCGATATGAAATAAAAAGTCCCCGCTTAAGCTTAAGATTACTGCCTGAATATCTTCGTCTGTGATTTTCATACTCACCCCTGAATCCGCTTAAATTCGATGACCCAGCACCACGGGTTTTTATACCAGGCCTCTACACCGTAAATTGAACGCCATATCTCGCTATATGCGGATTTTGCATTCTGATGTGGCTGATTTCCTCCGGGCGCATAAAAGCCTCTCAGCCAGTTGCCTTCATTACCATAGCGACCAGTAACAACGCCTTCCGCTATTGCATCTTCTTCGCTGATATCTTGCGCCTGCTGCAACCAGACATCGACAATCTCAATTTCACCTTTGATATTGCCGTCCTTGTCTGCGAACGGGATTTTTTTATCAACCAGGCCATACGGAAAATTTCGCTCTAAACTGTGTCCCGGTACGACAGTAACGCGCTTGATACCTTTGCTCCAACCCGCGCCAAAGACCTCATAGAAGTTTCCGTTTAATACCGGCTGAGGCTTCATTATTCGCCGCGTCTGCGTCTTCCTGCCGTCAATAACAGCGGCCAACATTTCGTCGCTGAATTTGATTCTGTCTTTCATATTCATTCCTCTGTTA
>NZ_JAODZS010000106.1:0-694 GCF_029835375.1 Morganella sp. GD04133
CTTTGCTTCCACTAAAAATCCAGAGTGGGAACATGAAAATGAATTCAGAATTATTTTATCAGAGCGAAAATCTGTTGACAGAAAAGATGGTGGTTACACTTATGATCCTGGAAAAGAAAAAATTGTCAATTTCTTCGAACGAGATGCAATGTTAATTCCATTCATTAATATTCCAGTACCCCGTAATCTCATTACTAAAATAACATACCAGACAGATAGAAATGATAATAGAATTGAGGAGTCTATTAATTTACTAAAAAGATTATACAATGCTAATTTTGAAATAAAGAAATCAGAAAGTAGTTTTTGCCGATAGTATTAAAACAATAAAAATCATTAATTACCCCTTCTTAATGAATTTATATTTTCGGAAGGGGTGTATCTATATGTCTTTTATTATTACTCCACCGGCTCCGCAACCTCCTGCGCTTCACGTTCTACCTGCTCACGCTCCATCTGCTCCGCCAGTTCACGCTGCTTCACATTCCACGCTGAGCCCTGCGGCATTTCAACACGCACATCGAGGCGGGTGGATTCAGGCAGATCACACGGTTCACCGTCCTGATAGAAAATACGCTCACCTTCCGGGGTGACCTCTTTCAGCCGCCAGTTCTGGAAACGTTCCGGTAAATGCGCATGCTGACGGTGACAAGTTTCAATAATCAGACTGCCGTCTTCCTGTACGCGGTCATCG
>NZ_JAODZS010000107.1:0-685 GCF_029835375.1 Morganella sp. GD04133
CATAGGTGAAGGGCAGCATAACCCCAGCCCTCCCCGCGAGGGCTTTTTTATATCAATTATCGCTCATCAGGTCGATAGCAACCTCATAAACCTCATTCATAAATCTGTCTATTTCTTGTTCTTTATGGGAGTACAGCAATTGCCTGATATTTCCTTTCGTTATCATCTGCCGTGAATCCAGTAACATAATAGCCGCTCTGCCTGTTACTCTGCATACTTCACTGTAAATCAGTTCTCGTTCGTCACTCATTCACCACCTCTGTATATTTATTCAACAATAACATCCACAGCAGCGCTTGGACAGAAAATAATTGTATATTTTTTGTTCCACCTCATGTGTTCTACGCCAGATTTTGACGATTTAAAAAATAAATTCACTGAACAATCAATGTATTGTTAATACTTCACTAAATTATGTTTAGTTAACACCTGACGATATGTTTAGCATTCAATAAACTCAAGTTATCAACGGAACACAGCACGTTGGCGCTCTTTAAAAACGATGATAGCGAGCTGTGCATTGGCTGTCAGAACGGTGACGCTGATAAAGCGTCAACTTTCTCAGAAGGTTTCGGGATTGAAGCAAAGCATGATTGTACCAATCACCAAAGCCGACTGTTTGGAGGAAATATGGCAATAATCATAGTGAAAAAATCACGCAAGCCTGAATTTTTACGTGGCAACT
>NZ_JAODZS010000108.1:0-652 GCF_029835375.1 Morganella sp. GD04133
CGGCATAACCCAAGACAGAAGGACTTTTGATTATGAGCGGATACGCTTTGCTTCAGGAATATTATTTCACTGATGCAGACAAACACGCCTGGATGGATGCTATGAGTTATTTACTGGAAAACTACAGTGAGTTTCCGGCAGATATGGATGTGGATATTCAGCGGAAGGCTGAGTTTAAAAACTTCCGGTTCGTAAAGTCTCCGGATGGCGTGGTTCTGTTTGCGAACTGCATGGTGCCGGGTATTACAGCTGACGACTTTAATCAGTTCAGAGCGATTAACTGAGGACTTTTGATTATGACTACAGAACAACTCGCAGAATTAAAACGCATTGCACTGGAAAAACACCGCGAAGCTGAAAAGGCCATGTATGCCTATGCAAAAGAGAGTGACGGTATTGAGCGCGTGGAAGCGTTTGAAGCATACGAAAACATCAGAACAGCAACGCGGGTTCGCGGATAGGGCACAGAGGACTTTTGATTATGGAACCAACGGATTTTGAAAAGTGGTGTGCGGGTGAGCTTGGCTATGGATATTCACCTGAATACATTGCGAAACAGAGTAGAACAAATTCACTCGGTGAAAAAGTATACATTCGCAATGAAATCAGCATCAGATATGACGCCTATATGGCCGGAGTTCGCAGCAGACTG
>NZ_JAODZS010000109.1:0-632 GCF_029835375.1 Morganella sp. GD04133
TCTTGTTCGGGTCGCTGTGCGTCATAATTTCTTTGTCGGGCAGTGCCCGCAATGCTCACATACCGATGTATGCTCCGCTTGCTGTGCGCTGGCCTTCGCGAAATTATTTAGCTCGCTTCCCCTCGAAAGTGAGTACTTTCTAAGTTGTTCGGCTGAGAGACTCATCAATATTACCTCGGTGATAATATTGATTGTTTCAATTTTTCAGCTTGTTCCGGATTGTTAAAGAGCATAATAATTCACAGCATACCGTTTCCGGTAAACTCTGAATTATTGTTCAGATATCAGATAATGGTGGAGCTAAGCGGGATCGAACCGCTGACCTCCTGCGTGCAAGGCAGGCGCTCTCCCAGCTGAGCTATAGCCCCATTATTTGGTTTTCCCGGGTCACCTTCACCTTCATCAAAAGGTGCTTTTTACTGAGACAAGGCGTGGGTTCACGAAGTTTACTGAAGTAAACGAGCGGAGCCGCAACGCAGTATCAGTGAAAAGTGGTAGGCCTGAGTGGACTTGAACCACCGACCTCACCCTTATCAGGGGTGCGCTCTAACCACCTGAGCTACAAGCCTATTCCCGGTATCTGCTTCTTTCTATCAGACAATCTGTGTGAACACTCACATTCTGTATCAACC
>NZ_JAODZS010000011.1:0-122986 GCF_029835375.1 Morganella sp. GD04133
CTAAATAATCAACACCCAGTGATTCATTTTTTTTGACTTTATCCAGTACACCAGTATAAGCATCTATGTAAATTTTTTCCCCGCGCTGAAATGCCTGCATATTGGCTTCGGCTGCCACCGTCTCTGATTTCTCTCCGGATGCGGTTATCTTCAGCGGTGAATACCGGACATTTCTTTTCGTATCCAGTTTGTTTATTCCTTCTGACACATTTTTTATTTGTGTCTTCCATATACCCAGTTTTTCTTCTCCCATATGCTGCCCGAAAAATGTCTTATAGATATCTAACGCAACGTCATTATTAGATGCATTATTCAAAAATTTCTCAGCAGCTGATAATTGTTCCGCCGCTAAATTTTTAGCTTCTTTAATATAAGGTCTGCCGAGCGCCTGCTGAGATTTGTCATCACTGGGTGCCAGTCCGTTGGTATCAAAAAATCGCAGAGGATTATTTCGTACCATTCTGAACAGATTCAGTCCGTCCATTATTCCCGCAGGATCCGCACTCAGCCATCTTCCGGCCCACGGCTGGTAGTACCGATAACCATAGTAGTACAGTCCGGTGGCATCCCGCTCCCTGCCTGAGTAGCGCACGGTTTTGTACTTCGCTTCCGCGACGCTGCGGGCAGTCCACACGGCGGTGCCGCCGTACGGGTAGTACTCCTCCATACTGATAATATTTCCCTCACCGTCCAGCTCCAGACCGCTGCTGCCGATCAGGTTATCGTAGCTCCAGCGCATCTGGTCATCGCCATTCTCCCGGTGCAGAAGGCGTATCTGCCCCGTGTCACCCGCGATAATTACCTGCAGGCTCTCTGTTTGTGTATCGCCGGTTTTTGTCGTGCGCAGCTCCAGACCCGGCAGATATTGCACCCGTTGCGTCTGCATACTGCCGCCGGTTTTCTGCCTGCTGACTTTCAGGATGCGCAGGCTGCCCGCATCATAGCGGTAGATTTCGCTGTCATCTGCGTCTCCGCTCCGCACGATCGGTGTCACCTTCAGCAGCTTGTTGCGCGGTGTCCAGGTCAGGTTTTGTCCCGGCAGCAGTTGTTTCTGCTGGCCGCCTGTGGTGAACAGCGCATCCACAGCTGCCGGATTTTCCGTCAGGGTGCTCAGTACGCCCCGGTTGCTTCGGTTGCTTATGGTGATTTTTGTTGTGTAGTTGTTGTTTGTCGCCGGTGCGCGGTGGCTTATCTGCGTCAGATTACCGGCGGTGTCGTAGGTATATGTGCGGGTATAGTTTGTGTAAGCGCTGCTGTCTGCGGGGAGGGGCGCGGTCAGCGGTGGTAATCCGCAGCCCTGCTGACCGGCATTTGCCATTTCACGCTCGGTGGCGCTGATCAGCTGGTACAGGCTGTCGTAGGCGTATATGTTCTCCGGCACCACTTTCTGATTGCGCCAGAAACGGGTTTCTTCGGCGTCATTGGTGACTTTCAGAACGTTACCCACAGGGTCATATTCATAGCGCAGATCCTGCAGTATCTTCAGTCCGGCGGCATGGCCGGCCGGGCGTTCCGTTTTAATGCCGTTCAGGCGTTGCGTTTCCGGTTCGTACGAGTATGTGGTTATCACGCCGTTGCCGTGCTCTTCACGCAGTTTCTGTCCGGCGGCCGAGTATGCCAGGGAAGCGACGATAACCTTTTCAGAACTCCCCTTCAGTGTCAGCCAACTGCCCGATAGCAGGCCTGCCACATCGTACGCCATCCGCTGCATATTGCCCTGTGCGTCGGTGGTGGTCAGCACGGAGCCGGTGGTGTCTGCGGTGGTCCGGGTGATAAGGGCGTCACTGTCCAGCAGGCTGTTCCAGGCCGCTGCATTTTCTCCCTGCCAGTCAGCCACCGTGTCAGCATTGTCCGCATTCTTCAGCAGCCGCCGGGTGACGGAGAGTGGCACGCCGGTCAGGGCAATGCTGTCGGTCTGCACCAGTCCGGCGGTATCGTAGTGACTGACAAGCTGACCGGCGAGGTTCAGCGCCTTCTCTGCATCTGTATTACCGGCATAGACGAAACGCTCCGTGATGCGGGCGGCTCCGCCGTTTACCTGCTCGGTAATGCTTAACGGACGCCCGGCCCGGGAGGCATCTTCATACTGCCAGGTGCGGGTTACGGCCTGATGCCGGTCATCCGTACCGTTGCCTGCGGTACCGATGTTACTGACTGCCATAAAGGGGCGTCCGGCAACATCGTTCAGGCTGACGGTGGTACCGTTGTCTGCTCCCTGTGTACGCAGGACGTTTCCGCGCAGATCTGTCCGGTACGTGAAGTTCGCCAGCCCGGCCCCGGCCAGGCGCGGGTCGGCGCTCTGCGTCAGAAAGCCCCGGGTATCGTACTGGTGGCGGGTGATGAGTTCCGTGGTGACATCCGGTGACTCAGGGTGGCGGTGGTACGCAACGTTGAGAATGGTCAGACCACGATTGTTGAGAACCGTGACCGCCGGGGTCTTACTGAACAATGATGTGTTCATGGTATTCTCCTGTTTAGGTTAAGCAGCCATTGAGGCTGCAAAGAAAAGTATACACCAATCAGGGGAACGTGTGGGAAAGCTGCGGGTGGGGCCCCCTCCGGGGTCAATATCCGGCTTCCGGGGGGATTCCGCTTTATTAAATAGACGCTGTTTGGCAGGCCGGCGCTTACTGACCGCGTTTAGCTGCCCTGTCTCTCAGTGCCGCTTTTTCTTCCGCAGATAAAAAGGCAATTTCCAGCCCGTTGATTTGCGCCTGCTCAATTTCCGCGCGGGTCAGACCAGCAGCCGGTGCAGCAACATTGTACTCATGGGCAATTTCAATACCTTCAACTGCCGGGTCATCAGTATTGATGGTAGCGGCAATGCCGTGCGCCAGGAATTGTTTCAGCGGGTGTGCAGCCAGTGACGGTACGGTGCTGGTCTGAATATTGGAGGTCAGGCAGGACTCCATCCCGATGCGGTGTTCAGCCAGATAATCCATCAGCGCCGGGTCTTCAATCGCCATCACGCCGTGACCGATACGCTGTGCACCCAGATCGCGGATCGCCTGCCAGATGCTGGCAGCACCGGCAGCTTCCCCTGCATGGGCGGTAATAGCCCAGTTCACATCACGGGCTTTGCGGAAGTGATCGGTAAATAAATCGCCCGGATAACCGGATTCGTCACCGGCAATATCCAGCGCCACAATATGCTCATGATGAACGAGCAGGGCATTCAGCTCCTGATGGCAGGCGTCAGTGCCGAATGTGCGGCTCAGAATACCAATCATATTAATCCGTACCGGGCTGTTACGGACTTCGGATGCGATACCATCCAGTACGGCTTCTACCACGCCTTCAACAGGCAGATGGTGTTTCATTGCCATATAATAAGGGGAAAAGCGCAGTTCTGCGTAATCCAGCCCGGCGCTGGCGGCATCCTGCACGTTTTCGGCAGCAACACGGCGGCAGGCATCAAGGTCGGCCAGCACGGAAACACCCCAGTCCAGTTTGCTCAGAAACTGCACCAGGTCCGGTTCATTGCTCATCACCTGTACATACGGGCGTAGTGCTTCGGTTTCATAAGCGGGCAGCGGCAGGTTGTGCTGACGGGCAAGATCCAAAATGGTGGACAGGCGGATATTACCATCGAGATGGCGGTGCAGGTCGGTCAGGGGGAGTGAACGGTTAATCATTGCAGTATTCCTCAGATGATAAAAAGCCAGTCTGACGACTGGCTTTTGTCTGATCAACAGATAATAACAGTGTGAAATTACTGCGCAGCAGGTGCCGCAGTATCAGCAGCCGGCTCTTCACCGAAAGTCACTGCTTCTTCACCGAACGTCACTGCGTCACCGTTAGGATCCATTTCGATTGTTTCTTCCTCGTAACTTTCGTCGTCACTGCTGTCATCACTCAGTACGCCGTACTGGTCATATTTTTCCAGGAATTCTGCAACGGTATATTTCTTACCGTTGAAATCGATGTTGTTGTTGCTGTATTTCAGATCCATGGTGATTGCTTTATCGGTCACTTTCACGACTTCCATCATGGCACCCATGCTGGCCATCTGAGTAACACCCTGCTCACTCTGTTCTTTGGCTTCTTTCGCGTCCATACCCTGTGACTGCATGGCAGATGCAACGAGATCGGCCAGCATCGGTTTGGACAGATCCATATTGAAACCGAATTCTTTCACCAGAACCGGCAGAACTTTATCAAAGCTGCCTGCGTGTTCCAGCGCTTTAAAGCTCTCTTCATTCAGTGCATTGAAGGTCATGTTCAGGTTAACTTTTGATTCACCGCCGCTGTTTTTCCAGCTCAGAGGTGCGATAGCGAATGACGGACTGTATTTGAACAGACTCAGTGCATTGGATTTCATTTTTTCATCCAGTGCTTCCATCTTCGCATCGTCGAAATCTTCGGTGTACATAGATTCAGACAGCTTGGTGTACTCTTCCAGGGATGCCATCAGTGTATTTGCGGAAGTGGCATCCAGATCTTTCAGAGAACCCTTCAGGCTGATAGCACCGAGATTAGCATCACGGTAGCTCATTGAACCCAGGCTGTAATCAATATCTGCAGTCAGTTTGTTATCTTTGCTGCCGGATGTGCCGTTTAGTTTCAGGTCTTTCAGAGAAACGGTATCGCTGTACTTAACAACCGCTAACTCTTTCAGGCTCAGATTCTGGTCACCCAGATAGAAGTAGCTGTCACCGGATTTGGCAACATCGCTGTCAAAAGACAGACCTTTCATCACGATGCTTTCGCGATCGCCTTTACGGTAAGTCAGTTCATTGCTGCTGCCTTTACCTTTGACATTTTTGAATTCTTTATCGAATTTGACGTTCACATCCGCACCGGAGAATGCCAGATCTTCACCGTCTTCCTTATAGTTGATTTTGCTGACAGCAAGATCAATATCGAAATTCTGGTCGTAGCTGATACGGGTATCCGTTGTAACAGGGGATTTGCCGCCGGTGATATCAAAGCCTCGTTTGGTGAGTTTATTATTTTCCAGCTCAGAGTGGACTGACGCCAGATTTGGCGAGAAGACCAGGCTCTTGAACTGAGATAACGGGAACGGGCCGTGATCGATGGTATTGAGGATCACCAGTTCTTCTTCTTCGCCGCCAGTATCACCGCTTTTTTTCGTTTCTTTGATGATCAGTTTGACATCAGAACTGAAAATACCGCGTGAAAAATCTTTGGCAGTCAGCGTAACAGGAATATCAGGGTATTTATCCTTGATTGCTTTGTTCGCTTTGGCGATATACTCATCAAGGTTTGCTTCAATTTCCTTACCGGTTTGCCATGAAGCCACACCCCATGCGGCGCCTAACGCAACAATAACGCCAACAGCAACTAACGACTTTTTCATAGAGAAATCCATCCTTTATATGCGATTTATTTTGCAGGTTTTCGCACGGTATCAAAATTAACGGGCAGTTAAACGGTTAACTGCCCGGAGAAAATGAGAGAAGTTACTTACACAGCATTATAAACGCGGGCAATGATTCCTTCACCATCTATTTTAAACTTTCTTTCTATAGCAGAAAGAAAAACAGATTCACCTGAGATAACTCTTAATTGTTCTGTTTCTGTAGTGATAACTGCATGACCTTCCACACAAAAAAGAATATTAGCACTGTTGTTCTCAAGAATCATTTCCTGATTATGCAATTTCATCACTGAAAAAGAAAAATCATCAACCGGGATCGGGAAAATTTCAGTGTTGTTAATATGTTCAGGCTGCATAAATAAACTTTTTGCGTGTTTCGGTATAAAATCAAGGTTATTCAGCAATTCACCGACATCAATATGTTTTTGTGTCAGACCGGCACGCAGCACATTATCCGAGTTAGCCATCACTTCCAGCGCGGTTCCTTCAAGATACGCATGCGGTGTGCGGGCATACAGGAACATTGCTTCACCGGGTTTTAACTCAACGACGTTGAGCAGCAGGGGTGTGAACAGGCCATTATCGTCAGGATAAAATTCTGTCATCTTACGGAGGGTATCCCACGGTTCACCCTGACGGCTGTTCAGTGCGGATTTCAGCACAGCGATTGCCCGCTCTTTGGTGTCTCCGCTCATGGAGAGCAGGCGGGTAAACAGAACCGATAAATTTTCCTCTGACGGCGAGGCAATAAAACGTCCGATGGCGGGATGTGCCGGTGCGACCTCACTGAGCAGCCCGGCAATGTCCGCCAGCGGGCGGAACGCATTCATTGCACGGAACGGGGTGAGGGCATAAACCAGCTCCGGCTTATGATTATCATCCTTATAATTGCGAACCGGAGAATCCAGCGGGATCCCGGCATCGTTTTCGCGGGCAAATCCGGCCTCTGCGGCAGCTTTATCCGGATGAACCTGTACCGACAGGGGCTGAGCAGCACTCAGCACTTTAAACAAAAACGGCAGCCGGTGAAAACGGCGGTTAATCTCATCCCCCAGCGCTGACTGCGGATCACCGGCAATAAAATCATATAAAGAGCAGGAGTTGCCGCAGGAGTCTGTCACCACCGAACTGGCTTTCGGATGCGCTCCCATCCACAATTCCGCCATCGGCTGCTTGTCAGGATTAGGGTAACCGTACATTTCTGTCATCGCGGTATGGCTTCCCCAGTCATAGAATTGCACCTGATTCTGCATTTTTAACATAGCAACGCTCTCTTTTTAAACAGTTAACAATAAGATAGTAACAATAAAGCAATAACTCCGCCCGGATCGCATAATCGGAAATGAAAGTATGGCAAGATAGGCCTGTTTTCAGAGTCTATCTGTAACTTTCGGGATTTTAAATCCATTTTATTTTGTGTGCTAAGGAGAGACTAATGGCAGCCACGCGTATTGAAAAAGACTCAATGGGCCCTATCGATGTTCCTGCGGACAAATTATGGGGCGCTCAGACCCAGCGCTCTTTAGAGCATTTTCGTATTTCAGTTGAAAAAATGCCTGCGGATCTGATTGCTGCGCTGGCCATAACAAAAAAAGCGGCAGCAGCTGTCAACTGTGATCTGGGGCTGCTGGCGAAAGAGCGGGCAGATGCGGTGATTGCCGCAGCGGATGAAGTGCTTGCCGGTAAACATCCTGAAGAGTTTCCGCTGGCAATCTGGCAAACCGGATCCGGCACACAAAGTAATATGAATATGAATGAGGTGCTGGCAAACCGCGCCAGTGAAATTCTCGGCGGGCAGCGCGGCGGCGAACGTATCGTGCACCCGAATGATGATGTCAACAAAAGCCAGAGCTCTAACGATGTGTTCCCGACAGCAATGCATGTTGCAGCAGTGATCGCGGTCAGCACACAGCTGATCCCTGAACTGAAATCCCTGCACCGTGTTCTGGCCGCGAAAGCGGAAGCTTACCGCGATATCGTGAAAATCGGTCGTACTCACTTACAGGATGCGACACCGCTGACACTGGGCCAGGAAATTTCCGGCTGGGCGGCAATGCTGCAATATAACCTGAAACATCTGGAAAACAGCCTGCCACATCTGAGCGAGCTGGCACTGGGTGGCACCGCGGTCGGTACCGGTCTCAATACGCATCCGGAATATGCCGTGCGTGTGGCGAAGAAAATTGCTGAACTCTCCGGTCAGCCGTTTGTGACGGCACCGAATAAATTTGAAGCGCTGGCTACCTGTGATGCACTGGTTCATGCCCATGGCGCACTGAAAGGGCTGGCAGCCTCACTGATGAAAATCGCTAATGATGTCCGCTGGCTGGCATCCGGTCCGCGCTGTGGTATCGGTGAAATTGCGATTCCGGAAAACGAACCGGGCAGCTCTATCATGCCGGGTAAAGTGAACCCGACACAATGCGAAGCCATGACAATGCTGTGTGCTCAGGTAATGGGTAATGATGTGGCAGTTAATATCGGCGGGGCATCGGGTAACTTTGAACTGAACGTGTTCCGTCCGATGGTGATCCATAACTTCCTGCAATCTGTCCGCCTGCTGGCTGATGGTATGCGCAGCTTTAATGAGCACTGTGCAGTCGGTATCGAGCCGAACCGCGAGCGGATCAGTCAACTGCTGAATGAATCGCTGATGCTGGTTACGGCGCTGAATACGCATATCGGTTACGACAAAGCCGCCGAAATTGCGAAAAAAGCGCATAAAGAAGGCCTGACCCTGAAAGCCTCTGCCATGAAGTTAGGTTATCTGACTGACGCTGAATTTGATGCGTGGGTACGTCCGGAAGACATGGTCGGCAGCATGAAGTAATAGGCAGTCAGGATAGTCATAACGGAGCCGCTGATGGCTCCGTTTTTACATCACTTCCATGTATAAATGCAGTCGAGGTATCACAGGAATTAATTTCTTTGCTTTCGGCCTGTGACGGATTTTAATGTTTTCCGCATCATAATCCGGCAATATTCCCGTTACCGGTTTTTCCTCATTTTCATCACAAAACACAATCAGCGGTGATGCGCAGGCATACTGCACTTGCTTTTGTGCCTCACTGTACCAGACCCTGGCGATCGGCTGTACTTTTACCGGTCGCTTGATTTTCAGTATGGCGTCTTCCGGCACTTGTTTTAAGGCGGATATCTCTTTCGCCAGATAAATCCGCCGCTCTTCGCGTGTCAGTGACTGAATAGCGCGCGGATTCTGATATTGCTCTTCCAGCTGAGATAATAATGTATCGCGATCCATCCTCTGAATAATGTGTTTATTGGCCCAGCCAAACCGGACTGAAGAAGGGGAGGTGACCGACTGGATCTGCCGGTAGGCATTGAGTGTAATCAATCCTTTTATCTGGTTGTGTACGAATTCAAAACGCTGTGTTTTATCCACACCGGAGGTTTCTGTCACGATTGCAGCCAGTTGTTGTTTCAGCCGGTTAACCTCATCAAGTTGTTGCTGCATTATTTTTCGTTGCGCGGGGGAGAGTGTAATCAGTAGTACACCAGGTAACCGGATGGCAGATTTACTGCTGATTTCCTGATCATTATCGAAGATAAACAAACGCTGATAGTGAGACAGCGCCAGCGAAACAGCCTCTTCACCACTGATCGGAATAACGGAAATGGTGTTGACGGTGTTGGTTTCCTCACCTTTTAGTATTTCAGGTAACTGATAAACCTCAGCCGCAGGGGAAGGATGCTGCCGGATAGCATTGCATAATGCACTCAGCGCCGATTCCAGCTGATTAAAGCAGTCGGTAAGAGAAATTATTGCATCATATCGCATTCATCACCATTTTAGTTACAACATACAATAATGTTTATACCAGATTAATTCAGCAACGTGCTCTGTACAAGCAAATTTTTGCTTTCCATGGAAGAAAAGGGGCGATGGTAAGCACATTAACCCACATAAACGTGGGTTAATGGCAAATACTCAGTGAGTTTTTATATGAACAACCCTGTTTATTTGTACCGTGTGAAATAAATGGATAAACAACGTTTGTTCAGGATGGACAGTAATATTGTCCATTGTTATCACAGCATGTGACAATAGGGTTTATCTTTGGGGCATGAATCATAAATATACTGCGCTGATTTTGGTTCCCAGACATCCGGTTTTGGCTCATCACTTTTAGGGTTAGGGAAATAACTGTGAACCATTAATGAACTGCTTAAAATAAGTGTCAGCATAAAAGTGCCTCATTATGTTATATGATTATTTAATTCCACCAGTCGGTGGAGCAATATTCAGGTGCAACGATATCGCAGGACTCAAATGATTCTGCGGAAGAAAAAAACAAGGTGCCTGTTAATAAAAGTGTGAGCATAATAATCTCTGTTCAGTGGCTGTCTGATCCCATTCCAGCATAGAGTGTCGTGTTGGTCAGGGGGGAAAACCCGATATCTTTTATTGAAACGGAGCTTCGTCTCTTGGTTGTGGTGGTGGCGAGGTAACCTGGTCGTAACAAACAGCAACGTGTGGTGGTGCCAGCCATTCATGAGCAGGTGCCGGAGGGGACATCATCAGGGCAGAGCTTAATATCAGAGTAAGCATATGAACCTCGATTTTCTGTTTTATGGGAAAAGGAATATGTGGAGCATTTATAACTGTAGACATGCTTATACGATAATGAAATTAACCTTATGAGGTATTTTACATTCCATAAAAATAAAAAAGTGATTATTGATTTTTTACTTTAATCAGAAAGATATAGTTCATGTGATAAATAAAAAATCACCACCAAAGATGTCAATGGTGGTGATGAATGTTAAGACCTAAAAATAAGATAGTACGAAAGATTATAAATATGAAGACGTTAATACTAATGGTGCTTGTTACGCGATCAATCATTCACCCTGATTTTCTGCTGACCCGACAGGCGGCCGATGCCGCAGAAATATAGATTTTTGCGTAACAGAGGTAGGATACGGAATTACATATTATCCGGCAATCAACCCGATGAGGTATTTTATATGACATCACTATTAATTACCTGACTATACTGGTTATGTATCATGAGTGTGCATGCTTATTCAGATACAGGGCAATCAGCACACCGGTTGCCAGCATAGCGGCAATAAACCAGCCGATACCATCCCAGTGCCAGTAAGACCAGAAAACGCCACCCAATGTCCCGGCAATACTGGAACCGCCGTAATAGCAAAACAGATACAGTGAGGATGCCTGAGCTCTGGCACGCCGTGCCCGGCGTCCGACCCAGCTGCTGGTGACCGAATGCGCAGCAAAGAACCCGGTGGTCAGCACCAGCATGCCGATCAGAACCGCTGCCAGTGAACTGCCCAGAGTAATGAGAATACCTGTCAGCATTAATGTGACAGCGCCAATCAGTACTCTGCCGTAGCCGTATTTCCGTGTCAGTACACCGGCTTTTGAGGCGCTGTAAGTTCCTGACAAATAAACGATTGACAACATACCGACAACCGCCTGGCTGAAGTGATACGGCGGTTCCATCAGCCGGTAGCCGATATAGTTAAACAGTGTGACAAAGCTGCCCATAATGATAAAACCGATGGCAAACAGCCACGGCAGCCCGTCATCCCGGCAATGCAGAATCAGGTATTTCCACAGACTCTTCGGTTTTAGCGAACTGGCCCGGAAATGACGTGACGGCGGAAGTAACCGCCAGAATAAAAAAGCACCGAACAGGGAAAATGTCCCCAGTACCAGAACGGCAATCCGCCAGCTGGCATAATCTGCAATAACGCCGGTAATCAGGCGTCCGCTCATGCCGCCGATAGAGTTACCGCTGATATATAACCCCATCGACAGGGCAACATAACTGGGATGGATTTCCTCACTCAGGTAGGTCATGGCCACGGCGGCAACACCGCTGAGTGATAAGCCGACCAGGGAACGGACAACCAGGATCCCCGCCCAGCTGGTGGTGAACGCACTGAGCAGGGTAAAAATGGCCGCGCAGGTCAGGGATATCACCATGACATTTTTGCGGCCGACCGCATCCGATAACGGGCCGGTGATCAGCAGCCCGACTGCCATAAATCCGGTCGCCAGAGAAAGAGACAAACTGGCCTGTGCCGGTGATACCGAAAAATCGTCTGATAACAACGGCAGGATCGGCTGTACAAAATAGAGCAGGGCAAATGTCGCCAGCCCGACCATAAAGAAAGAGAGGGTGACACGCAGATACAGTTTGTCGTCGCGCTGGATATAGTGCTGTTTTACCTGATTATCTGCCACCGGTGAGGTCACACGGTTGTCTGTTATCAGTTTATTCTCGTCTGTCATACACTTATCTCAGCATTGGATCATAATGGTGAGCATAAAAAGATAGTAGTATTTTGTCTAATATATTAATACTCTTGTTTGATATGTTTTACGACTTAATGAGGGAATAATGATCGAATTCCGCCATCTGCGTTATTTTATCGCGGTTGCTGAAGAGCTGCATTTCGGGCGGGCGGCGGAGCGTCTTAATATCTCCCAGCCTCCGCTCAGTCAGCAGATTCGGGCACTTGAGAATGCAATTCCGGCTAAGTTACTGGCACGGAACAACCGCAATGTCAGCCTGACCCCGGCGGGCGAAATGTTTCTGCGTGAAGCTTACCAAATCCGCACACAGGTTGAGGCAGCGGTTGAGAAGGCAGCCAGAATGGATCGCGGGGAGCTGGGGGAGGTGTCTGTCGGATTTACGTCCACGACCCCGTTTATGCGTCACATTACGGCGACATTTCGCCAGTACCGCGAAATATACCCGGATGTGGCTATTCACATGCATCAGATGAATACCAAACAACAGATTAATCCGCTGCTGAGCGGCCGGATTGACTTCGGCGTCATGCGCAACACGCAACTACCGGATAATCTGGTTCACGAATTGCTGTTTAAAGAACGATTTATGCTGGCGATCTATGATGATCATCCGCTGATGAAATACCTCAAAACGGGTATTTCCCTGGAGATGCTCACTGGCGTACCATTGGTTTTCTTTGAGCGGGATGTGGGAACGGCGCTGTATGATGAGATTATCAATCTGCTGAAAAAAGCGGGTGTCTCGCCGGTTATCGCCCAGGAGGCGGGGGAAGCCATGACTATTCTGGGGCTGGTTTCTGCCGGGTTAGGTGTTTCACTGGTAACGGAATCGTTTACCCGTATGAAAGTGGATGGTGTCCGTTACATTCATTTAGCTGAAAATCAGGCCTTTTCTGAGGTCTGGCTGGTGTATCATAAGCACAATACGCTCTCTCCGGCCGGCCAGCGGCTGATTGCAATGCTGAAAAATAATGTGTTCCGCTGAGCGGAATCTGATTGTCAGGAGTTCGGATGTTCCGGCGATACCCTTTTTTTGCCATTACCGCATTTTTGTTTTTTTTACATACAAGTACCGCAGGTGCAGTGGTCTCGCTCAGCCATTTCTATCAGCCGGATGGCTCACGTAAAATTGACGATATTACTGCGCTGACCGGGCAGTTCCTGGGAGTACCTTACCGCGCCGGTCAGCTGATCGGCTCTCCCGGATCGCCGGAAATTCTGGTGGCTGACCTGAACGCCCTCGATTGCTTCACGTTTCTCGATTACACCGAAGCACTGAAACGCAGTCCGCAGAAACAGGATTTCCGTAACAGACTGATGCATATCCGGTATAAAAACGGGGAGGTAAATTATTATCAGCGCCGTCATTTTTTGTCGGATTGGGTCAGTGAACCGCAGCCTGTGGCGCAGGATATTACCCGGCAGCTTTCGCCGGATTACCGGGTGACACATAAGATGCTGAATCAGAAAAAAAATGGTGCACGTTATATTGCTGATCTCCCGGTCATGTCGCGGGATATTGCCTGGCTGCCGGTATCTGTGCTGACACCTGCGGTGCTTTCACAATTACAGACCGGCGATTATATCGGTATCTATTCTGACCTTCCGGGCCTGGATGTCTCTCATGCCGGGGTCATTATCCGTACCCGGGACGGACTGTTTTTACGTAATGCGTCATCAAAGCGGAATGAGCAACGGGTCATTGATTCACCATTGCAGAAATATCTGCACAATAAAACCGGAATTGTGGTTTATCGTTCCGCTTTTACTCCCTGACTGTGAATCATTTCACAGTTTTGTGTGAAGTCGCTTACTAAGCGTGTATTTAGTCGGATAATTAACATCTTAGCATCATCTGCACAGGATTATTATTGGTGAAACCTTCAGCACAGCCCGGACATATTGACCATATAAAACAAACCAATATTGGGGTTGTGTACCGTTATATTGACCGTGAAGGGCCCATTTCCCGCATTTCACTCTCTAAAAAAGCACAGCTGGCACCGGCGAGTATCACCAAAATCACCCGTGAACTGATGGATGCACACCTCGTCCGGGAAACCGAGTTTCCGGGATTAGGCTTTCGCGGTCGTCCGGCAGTGGGGCTGAAAACGGATTGTGAAGGCTGGCATTTTTTGTGTATCCGTATTAACCGGGGTGAGCTGGTTTTTGCGCTGCGGGAACTGAGCGGTAAATTATTGGCTGAAGATATTATTGCATTTCAGGCTGATAGCCGGGACTTCGTCACACTGTTTCTGACACAGGTCGATACTTTCTTTTCCCGTAACCACCGGATAACGGAACGGCTGACTGCCATTGCCATCACCACCGATGCCATCGTTGATCCTGCAAACGGCATTATCCGTCACTCCCCGTATTATCAGCTGACTGATTTACCGCTGGCGGAGATTCTTTATCAGCATACCGGGATGCCGGTGTTCCTCCAGCACGGTATTTCCGCCTGGTCTCTGGCGGAATATTTTTTTGGTGCGGCGAAAGAGTGCAGGAATATTATCCAGCTGGTGATTGATGAAAATGTCGGTGCCGCTGTTATTACCGATGGTGCACTGCTGCATGCCGGCAGTCACAGCACGGCAGAAATCGGTCATACACAGATAAACCCGCAGGGCAAACCTTGCTACTGCGGTAATCACGGCTGTCTGGAAACTGAGATTGGTCTGCATCATGTGCTGGAAACGGCTGCCCGGTTCCTGGATACGGCAGAGGGACAACCGCTGACCGCAGAGATGCTGTGCCGTGCTGCACTGGATGGTAATACGGCAGCCTGCGGGCTGATAGAACAGGTGGGACAGCATATCGGGGATATTGCTGCCGTGATGGTCAATATCTTTAATCCGGATATTATCCTGATTGGTTCCCCCTTAAACCCGGCATCGTCTGTTCTGTTTCCCGCCATCCGCGCCCGGATTACGCAGCGTGCCTTACCGGCATTCAGCCGGGAACTGACAATGACTTCATGTGAATTTACTAATTGCGGTACATTGCCCGGTGCGGCATTAATCAAAGAGGCACTGTATAACGGTTCACTTCTTATCAGACTGATGGATGGTTAAGTAATTCTGTAGTGTTCATCTTTGACATAAAACAAATAAATGGCAGGGATTTGTTTATCAAAACAGGATTTTCGCAAAAAATTGCGCTGGCGCAAGCCTGATATAAACCGGATGTCTTACACTGCTTCTGTTATCAATTTTGATACGCACCTCTTGATATAACGGAAGAACACCTATGTTAAGGCGCTTGTTTATAACCGGCACAGATACGAATATCGGCAAAACTGTTGCGACGCGGGCTTTAATGCAAGCCATCAACCGCCTGGGTAAATCTGTCGTTGGCTATAAACCAATCGCGACAGAATACCACGACACACTGAACGGCAAACGTAACCGTGACGCGATGATCCTGCATGATTCATCATCAGTTGATGTTTCTTATCAGGATATTAACCCGGTGATGCTGGAAAGTAATTATGGCCAGACAACCGCAGACGTTCAGTTTCCTGCGTTATCGCAGGGTCTGGAAAAATTAAGTCATCTGGCGGATCAGGTTGTGGTAGAAGGGAACGGCGGATGGCGTTATTTACTGAATAACGAGACTTTTTTATCCGATTGGGTAAAAAAAGAGAAACTGCCGGTGATCCTGGTCGTCGGGATCCAATCCGGTTGTGTGAACCATGCATTATTGACTGCCGAAGCCATTAAAAATGATGGTCTGGAGATTATCGGCTGGATTGCAAACCGGATAAACCCGGGGTTATCACACTACGCACAGGTTATGGATCGCTTACTGACACATTTACCGGCACCATTGCTGGGCGAGATCCCGTATCTGCTGCGTCCGGAAGAGCGGGAACTGTCGCATTACCTCAATGAAGAGCAGATTGAGATGCTCTGGGGTGAGGCATTAGCGGCGTCCTGAGTCTCCGGTCAGAAATACAAAAGGGCTGATAAACAAATCAGCCCTTTTTCATGGTCAAAACCTGACAGCGAGTTATTATTTACGCAGATAAATAATATTCTGAGTTTCGTTGTCGCAGTTACCCACAACCTGACCTTCTGCCTGTGCCGCTTCTTCAGCCGGAACCACAGTCAGCGTAAAACCGTCAGCAGAAACACCATTGCTGATGATCTTTTGCGAAATTTCCTCAGTCACACTTTCACAGGATGCCTGCGCCATAACGGGTGCAACGGCAAAGAGAACAGCACTGAGCGCAATCAGTTTTTTCATCATTTATCCTTAAATGTCTTTATTTCCAGCCAGTGGAAACTTCACGCCCTGTATTTGCATCAAGGCATCGCAGCGTATTAGGTTCCCAATACGCGGTAACAACCGAACTTTTTAAGCATGCATCTTCAGCATCAATAGCACGGTCAACTTTATCGAACTCTTTTTCAGCACGGCGGTTGACCTTCTGACGCAGAGAGCGGGTATCATCCCATTGCTCTTTTTCCTGACGTGCTCTTTCTTTTTCAAGCGCAGTATCGCCGCCGCTGATCACACAAGTGCTGCCGGGGCTACAATTGGTGGTGGCCGCGCCTGCATGAGCTGCAAACATGAAAGGTGCAGCAAAGGCGGTCGCGATAAACCACTTTCTGAGCATGGAGTTAGTCATTGTCGTGTTTTCCTCAAAGTTCAAACCTGCAAACGTCATTCTGATCGTGTGCATTATAGCAAAGTGTATTAATGCACCAATAAAAGACAACGTTTTTCAGCGATAATTTCAGGTAATTTAAGAAAATTACCTGATTATACGGATACCGGCTTATCTTTTGTGGTGGTTTCAGCCTTCGCGGTGCACACTCAGCCCGGCGAATGACTGACAGACCGGCATCATTTCCATAGTATTAATATTTACGTGCGGCGGCAATGTTGCAACCCAGAAAACCGCTTCCGCGATATCATCCGGCATCAGCGGATCGGTATTTTTATAGGTATTCGCCGCTTTTTCCTCATCCCCGCGATAGCGGATGCCGGAGAACTCGGTACCACCAACCATGCCGGGTTCAATGTCAGTCACCCGGATTTTTTTACCGGCCAGATCGGCACGCAGTGCCAGGCTGAACTGACGGACAAACGCCTTGGTTCCGCAGTAAACGTTACCGCCGGCATACGGCCATGATCCGGCTGTTGAGCCTAAGTTAATGATATGACCACGGTTTCTTTCCACCATACCCGGCAGGATAGCGCGGGTCATATGCAGCAGCCCTTTGATATTGGTGTCTACCACCACATCCCATTCTGCCGGGTTACCTTTGTCAACGGTTTCCATGCCCAGCGCCAGACCGGCGTTATTGACCAGTACATCAATGTCGCGCAGGGATTCAGGCAGTGAACTGATCACGTTATCGACCGCCGGGCTGTCTGTCATATCCAGTGCCAGCGGGAAAAATTGGCTTCCGAACTCTTTTTGCAGTTTCGCCAGGCGCTCAATACGACGACCGGTACCGATAACGGTATGGCCATTCTCAATAAATTTGCGGGCAAATGCCTCACCAAAACCTGCTGTTGCACCTGTAATTAAAACAATCATCACATACTCCGATTCTGTCAGCGGGGATCCCCGGAAAAAATAACAATAACCATAGCGATATAATACCGGTGGTAATATTCTGATAGTGTATCGTGTCTGCATGAGAGAAAGCGGGTCACAGATTCCGTTTTGCAGTTTTCATCACGGAAAAACACGGAAGTTAATCAATGACAACCTGATTATATACAGGAGACAGAACATGGTTCAGGGTCAATGTTTGTGCGGTAAAGTAACAGTATCGGTGCCAAAACCGGTGCACGGTGTCTCTGTCTGCCATTGCGGCATGTGCAGAAAATGGAATGGCGCACCGTTTATGTCTGTGGATTGCGGCAGTGATGTTACGCTCAGTGGTGAGGAACATATCACCCGTTATCACTCCTCTGAGTGGGGTGACCGCTGTTTCTGCCGCGAGTGCGGGACACACCTGTTTTATTACCTGAAACCGGCAGATCAGTACTATGTCTCTGCGGCACTGCTGGGGGAGACAACAGAATCCCGCCTCTCGATGCAGATTTATACCGACAGCAAACCGGCATATTACAATTTTGCGGAAAAAACGCCGATGCTGACTGAGCAGGATATTCTGGCGATGTTTGAAGCTGAATAAAATTATTATTACTAATGAATTTATTTATATTAAAAATAAACCCAGGGAAACCCCTGGGCTGATAGTTATCTTTCTTTATGAAAAATAAGAGGAAATGTCTTTTTCTATTTTACTTGCATTTATTCTAAAGAGATTAAATTCTTCGATAGAAATATCTTTTGCATGTGCATCTGATCTGTATTTATTTATAAACCCCATTGATTCAAAAGTATCTTTCTTTGAATTTATAAAAATATTTTCAAAAGAACTCCACTCTTTTGATATTATTTTTCGCAAGTCTTCAAAGTAGATTGTTGATGTATTGGGATTAAATAAATCATTAATGCTTTTATCTTTGTATTCTAACTTTCTACGACCCCCTAAAATATCTAATATTGCATCTTTAGCGGCTGATTCGCCATACATTGATTTTAATGTTGTTTTTATTATTACTCTTAATTTTGTTTCTATTAAATTACGCCTCTCTGATATTTCAGACCATCTTTGTTCAATGGTGGTTTCTTTTTTTTCATATTTTTTAATATTTAGTAAGTATTTTTTCATTGACTCTATTATGAAATAATATGAATCATTTTCTTTCCCTAATATTCCATATCCAAGTAAGTGAGTTAATGAGTTTTGTTTTTTCATTGCGTTTTCATTAAATGAAGCGATATCTTCATTTGCTAAGTTTATAAGTAATTCATACTCATCAATATAGTGCTCTTTTAATACACCAATAATCATTTCCAAATAGTTGAAACTATTATCACCAAATTCAGCGATAGCATCTCTATAGGATATTCTTCCTACAGTAACCGGTTTTTTTTGATTAAATGATTTTTTTGCAATAATACTACAAACCTGTCTAATTAAAAAAGGATGTCCACCATATTCATCATTAATATTTGTATATATACCTTCCTCAAAATTCACTCCCATCCTTCGACCTATTCTTCTGATCATATCTCTAGTTGCTCGCACATCAAAACCAGGTAAATATGTTGGTGTAAAGTGGTTAAATAATGGGTTATCTGAACATTCTATTTTCGGTGCTTCAATACAAGATGGATTGGTTCCTACGATTAGATAAGATAAATTTATACCAATTGTTTGAAAGGTTGTTCTCATTGCTTGCCAAAAATAGACAAAATCAATGCCGGATCTCCAATGTTCTGTTGGGGATGTTATCCGTGATATATTTTCTATCTCATCAAATATAATAAATACCTTTTTATTTTTTTCTTTATTTACACTTTTGATAAAAGTAGTTAAATATTCTGTAGCGTTTTTTTCAGTAAAATCAGACTCATTTGGTAAAGTTGAATTAATATAATTATTTTCCTTTATTTTTTTACATATATAGTAGATGGCTTCATTCCATTTTCTTTTATTGAGAGATGGGTTTTGACAATCAATTATTGTAGTGATTTCATCATTTTTTTGTAAGTTACGAGAAATAGCATTTATTAACGATGTTTTCCCTGTTTTTCTTAAACCAAAAATACCCGCATTATTCCCACTTTTCATTCTATTTATTGTTGATAAAATTATTTCATTTCTTCCAAAAAAAAGCCAGTCTGTTTTTAATGGTGCTTCAAAAGAAAATAAGTCTCTATTATACAAATATTTTTGAACTCTATTCCTAAAAAAATAACTATCACCACTACCTTTTTCTGTCTCAGAATAGGTAAATGGAATTATATTTGCTGTTTCAGGTTCCTTTTTTATTAGTTCACTAATATTTTCTTCAATATCTTTATCTTTGCTTATAAGTATACAACATGTTTTATCAACTCGAAGTGAGGATATTTGCTTTCCTGCTTGTTCAATGGCATCAAGGGTCCGTGATTGAAAATTACTATAATCACTAAATAGGACAATTATTTCTCTATCTAGATTAAACATTTCTACATAAATATCAGTGGGTCTCAGCAGTATAAATTTATACTTACTGTTAGCCGTTAGTGTTATTACAGAACCACCATTTGTAACATAAAATTCTTTAGATAATACATTGATTATATTTTTTTCTTGTTGACTAAAGTGACTATCTCTAACTGAAGGGTGTTTTCCTGGTTTTATTTTATCTTCATTTACATTCATCATAAGCAGACCTAATACATTAAAAATATTAATGTTGGAATCTTATAACAAAATTAATTATATTGATATAATATATTCTAGCATTTTAGTAAATTAGTTTATTATATCAGATAAGACATATCTCACACCATTAATTAATGTTTTTCACTAAAATATGTTTCTTATTCTCTTATATCGTCTGTTTTACATTACTGGTTTCTGTTAGTGTGTTTTTTTTAAAAGAAAACCACCCGCATAGCGGGTGGTAATGTTTCTGCGTTGCCGAGCAGAGAAATTAAATAACAAACAGATCCATAAACTCGCTGACTGACATGGATTCGAGTGTTTTACGATCACGGGCTGCATTCAGAATGCGCTGCTGCTGCGTTTCCGGGAACATCCGCGCCAGGTTGGTGCGGAATTTCGCCAGCAGCAGCGGAATGCCTTCCTCACGGCGGCGGGCGTGCCCGACCGGATATTCGACCACCACTTCATCCAGCACGGTACCGTCTTTCAGGGTCACGGTCAGGGCGTTGGCGATAGAGCGTTTTTCCGGATCATGATAATCACGGGTGAATGCAGTATCTTCCTCACAGTGAATGCGGGCACGCAGTGCATCGATGCGGCTGTCTGACGCGATCCCATCTTCATAATCCGCTGCGGTCAGGCGACCGAAGATCAGCGGAACCGCCACCATGTACTGGATACAGTGGTCACGGTCAGCCGGGTTATTCAGCGGGCCGTGTTTATCGATAATACGGATACAGGCTTCATGGGTGCGGATAGTGACTTTCTCAATATCATCCGCAGTTTTACCCAGTGCCGCCAGTTTGTGATGCAGTGTCATTGCTGCTTCAACGGCGGTCTGAGAGTGGAATTCTGCCGGGAATGAAATCTTGAACAGCACGTTTTCCATCACATAAGAGCCGTAATCGCGCTGGAATTTAAACGGCTTGCCGTCAAACAGCACGTCATAGAAACCCCAGGTTTTGGCGGTCAGCACGGTCGGATAGCCCATTTCGCCTTTCTGCGCGAACAGCGCCAGACGCACCGCACGGGAGGTCGCATCACCGGCTGCCCAGGATTTACGTGAACCGGTATTCGGCGCATGGCGGTAGGTACGCAGGGACTGTCCGTCCACCCACGCATGGGAAACTGCGCTCAGTAACTGCTCACGATCCAGCCCCAGCATTTCACCGACAACGGCGGTGGAGGCAACTTTCACCAGCACAACGTGGTCAAGGCCGACTTTGTTAAATGAGTTTTCCAGCGCCAGGCAGCCCTGAATTTCATGGGCTTTGATCATGGCGGTCAGTACGCGTTTCAGCGGCAGCGGTGCTTTGCCTTTGGCAATCGCTTCACGGGACAACCAGTCTGCGACCGCGAGGATACCGCCGAGGTTATCAGAAGGGTGTCCCCATTCTGCCGCCAGCCAGGTGTCATTGAAATCGAGCCAGCGGATCATGGCACCGATATTGAAGGCTGCCTGAACCGGATCCAGCTGGAATTGGGTACCCGGCACTTTGGCGCCGTTCGGAACAATGGTTCCCGGCACAACAGGACCGAGCATTTTTTTGCACGCCGGATATTCCAGGGCTTCCAGGCCGCAGCCCAGGGTATCCAGGAAGCAGTAATACGCGGTGTCATAAGCGCGATCACTGCTGATGTCCATATTCAGAACATAATCAGTGATGTCCTGAATGACCTTGTCGTACTCTTGATGCTGCGGGGTAAAAGATGCTGACATACTTTATCTTCCTTTTTAATTAATAATTAGCGCGCTTTAAGGGGTACGAAGGTCTGGTTTTCCGGTCCGGTGTAATTGGCGGACGGACGAATAATTTTATTATCCAGACGCTGTTCAATGATGTGTGCAGCCCAGCCTGCGGAACGGGCAATAACAAAAATCGGGGTAAACATAGCGGTCGGTACCCCCATCAGGTGATACGCCACCGCTGAGAACCAGTCGAGGTTCGGGAACATCTTCTTGTGCTGAGACATCACGGATTCAATACGATCCGCAATATCAAACAGACGGAAATCTTTCGCTTCTTCGGATAACTCACGGGAAATCGCTTTGATAACCTGGTGACGCGGATCAGCAATGGTATACACCGGGTGACCGAAGCCCATCACCACTTCACTGCGGGTGAGGCGGGCGAGAATATCAGCCTGAGCTTCATCCGGTGAGCTGTAACGTTTCTGGATCTCCAGAGACACTTCGTTGGCACCGCCGTGTTTTGGTCCGCGCAGTGCGGCAATCGCCCCGGTAATGGAGGAGTAAAAATCGGTCCCGGTACCGGCGATAACACGGGCAGCAAAAGTGGAGGCGTTAAACTCATGTTCTGCATAGAGAATGAACGAGGAGTTCATAAAACGCACCCAGTTTTCAGACGGTTTTTTGCCGTGCAGCAGATGCAGGAAATGGCCGCCGCAGGTGTCGTCATCGGTTTCGGTATCAATGCGGCGATCATTAAACGCATAGTGATACCAGTAAAGCAGCATGGAGGTCAGGGAAGAGAGCAGGCGATCGGCGATATCACGGGCACCGGATAACGGATGGCCTTCTTTCTCCGGCAGGACGCAACCCATAATAGACACGCCGGTACGCAGTACATCCATCGGGTGGGCAGAGGCAGGCAGTGCTTCCAGGGCTTTCTTCACACTGTGCGGCAGGCCGCGCAGTGATTTCAGTTTCGCCTTGTAAGCGGCCAGTTCTGCCGCGTTCGGCAGTTTTTCATGGATCAGGAGATGAGCGACTTCTTCAAAATCACATTGTGTGGCTAAATCCAGAATGTCATAACCGCGGTAATGCAGGTCGTTCCCGTTAATCCCCACAGTACAGAGTGCAGTATTGCCGGCAGCGACGCCGGACAGTGCGACGGATTTTTTGCCTTTCTTCAGTGCAGGTTCAGGTTTGCTAAGTTGTTCATTCATGACGGGTGATCCTTATTATTATAGTGAGTGTACAACCTGCTTCGCGTTATCTTTCAGAGGTTATTTTTTCTGCGAAAACAGTGCGTCGAGCTTATCTTCATAATCGTAGTAGTTAATGCTTTGGTATAATTCTTCACGGGTCTGCATCTGTGAAATCAGACTCTGTTGCGTGCCTTCACGGCGCAGGGTGTTATAGACATTTTCAGCAGCCTTGTTCATGGCGCGGAAGGCGGTGAGCGGGTACAGGGCGATAGCGATATTCACGCTGCGCAGCTCATCCAGGGTAAACAGCGGCGTTTTACCGAACTCGGTAATATTTGCCAGCACCGGCACACGGATTTTGTCAGTGAACAGACGATACATTGCCAGCTCTGTAATCGCCTCCGGGAACAGCATATCCGCACCGGCCTCGATATACGCCTGTGCGCGGTCGAGCGCGGATTCCAGACCTTCCACCGCCAGTGCATCGGTACGCGCCATCACCACGAAATTATCATCAGTCCGTGCATCGACTGCGGCTTTAATGCGATCAACCATTTCCTGTTTTGAGACGATTTCTTTGTTCGGGCGGTGACCACAGCGTTTTGCGCCGACCTGGTCTTCAATATGCATCCCGGCAGCCCCGGCTTTGATCAGGGATTTCACGGTGCGCACCACGTTAAAGGCTGACGGGCCGAAACCGATATCCGCATCCACCAGCAGCGGCAGATCACACACATCCGTAATACGGCGGACATCCGTCAGTACATCATCCAGTGTGGAAATGCCCAGGTCAGGAATACCCAGAGAGCCTGCGGCAACACCGCCGCCGGAGAGATAAATCGCTTTATAACCTGCACGTTTTGCCAGCAGAGCATGGTTGGCATTAATAGCACCGACCAGCTGCAGCGGGGATTCAGACTGTACAGCGTCGCGGAATGCGCGTCCTGCGGAATAAAGAGCCATATATTCACCTTGTTATTAGTTTGATACTCAGATGTTATAAAGCAATCGCTATGCCAATCAGCCGGGTAAGGTAACTAAAACGCGAGATACATCACACATTTGGCGTATTTATCCTGTCATTACGGTGCCCACTATAGAATTTGCCGATTCTGTCTGACAAGCAGGATGTTAGCTTTCTGTGATGGTGATGCTATTTATGTTTCAAAATAGCTGTTAATGTGTTTCGTGAAATATAAATGAAACATTTGAAACACCTGAAACAGGGGCGAAACACATGGCTCAGAGCGACAAACCGGTGATCTGGACGGTTTCTATTTCACGTCTTTTTACCCTGTTCCGTGATATCAGCCCCGAATTCAGTGCCCGTGCCAGTATCAGTGCGATTAATCTGGGGTTTGATGCTGCGGTGGAGGCGATTCGCGAACGGCTGAAAACAGAACGCTGTGATGCGATTGTCAGTGCAGGCTCTAACGGTGCGTATCTGAAACAGCATTTGCCGGTGTCGGTGATTGTCGCCGCACCGGGCGGGTTTGACATCATGCAGGCTTTGGCACGGGCACGGCAGCTCAGTCCGCGCATCGGCCTCATTTATTACCGCAATACGTTTCCGGCACTGGACTCGCTGGCACAGAGTTTCGGTATGCAGATTGAACAGCGCAGTTATGTGACCGCCGAAGACGCACGGGCAGCCTGTCTTGCCCTGAAAGCGGACGGTATTTCGGTGGTGGTGGGGGCGGGGCTGATTACCGATATCGCGGCAGAGTGCGGCATGACCTGCATTTTCATTTATTCCAATGATGCCGTCCGGCGGGCATTCACCGATGCGATAGAACTGACGCGTATCCGCGACCAGCCGCAGAACATGCCGCTGCCGGTAGCGGGCTCTCTGAATGTCCGCCATACACTGAATGACATTCTCGGTACCTCGCCGGTGATGGAACAGGTACGGGAAACCATCACGCTGTTCGGACGCTCGAAAGCGACAGTGATGATCCAGGGGGAAAGCGGCACCGGTAAAGAAATGGCAGCACAAGCCATTCATCATGAATATACGTTGTTTCACAAACACCGGCGGATGAAACGCACTGCGCCGTTTGTGGCGGTGAACTGCGGGGCTATCCCTGAAAGCCTGCTGGAAGCGGAGTTATTCGGTTATGAGGAGGGCGCATTTACCGGCTCGCGGCGGGGCGGCCGTGCCGGATTATTTGAGGCAGCGGACGGCGGTACACTGTTTCTGGATGAAATCGGTGAAATGCCGGTGTCGCTGCAAACCCGTCTGCTGCGGGTACTGGAGGATCGCGCCATTGTGCGTATCGGCGGCTATAAACCGATTACCGTGGATGTGCGGGTGATTTGCGCGACTCATAATGACCTGGATAACCGGGTGGCTGCGGGCACATTCCGCGCGGATCTGTTTTACCGGCTGGGGGTACTGCGTCTGCAGCTTCCGGCACTGCGCGACCGCGGGGCGGATATCCTGTTACTGACAGAAAAATTGCTCAAACTGGCGTTTGCTGAGTTGGATCTGCCGCTGCACCGCAGCCATCTGCAACAGATTCTGGCATGCAGTGACTTTTTCTATCACTACCGCTGGCCGGGAAATGCCCGCGAGCTGCGTAATCTGATGGAGCGGGTGGCGCTGTATTGCAGCGCGTATCCGGATAAAATTATTACAGAATCATTATTACTGACACTCTCTCCTGAACGGCGCACGGCGATTGCTCCCGCCCCGGTGGCTGATCTCCCGCCGGAACCGGTAAATACCGCCACGGCAACAGAAGCGGTAGCCCGTTTCCGGGGCGATCGCCGCGCCGCCGCTGACTGGCTGGGGATCAGCCGTACCACCTTATGGCGTCGTCTGAAACAGGAACAGAATACTTCATCCTGACTGTCCGCCGCCTTATACTGTGCCTCAGAATTGAAAAGCAAGAGCCGGAGTGTTTGTCTGTATCCGGCCTGCAATACTGTCATCACCGGAAAGACACAGGAAACAGAACGGAGGCGTTATGTCAGATCTCTTTGCTCACGATGAACCGCTTGCCGTGGCTCCCGATGCGTATCTGCTGAAAGGTTTTCTCAGTGATGAGGACGAGATGCTGCTGGCGGAAATCCGCCGCCTGACCGCCGTTTCACCGTTCCGCCATATGCAGACGCCCGGCGGATACCGGATGTCCGCAGCCATGAGCAGCTGCGGTACATACGGCTGGGTTTCTGATGCCAAAGGTTACCGCTACTCCCCGGCCGATCCGCTGACCGGCAATCCGTGGCCGCCGCTGCCGGATATATTTTTGTCACTGTCGCAGCTGGCGGCGGCACATGCCGGGTTTCACGGATTTTCGCCGGACAGCTGTCTGATTAACTGTTATGCGCCGGGCGCCGGTATGTCACTGCATCAGGACAGGGATGAACCGGATCGCCGACAGCCGATTGTGTCATTTTCACTCGGTTTGCCGGTGCAGTTTCAGTTCGGCGGCAGTGAACGGCATCATCCCCTGAAAACCTTTGCGCTTGAACACGGAGATGTACTGGTGTGGGGTGGTCGTTCCCGTCTGAATTACCATGCTGTCCGTCCGGTAAGGGCCGGGGTGCATCCGCTTGCGGGTGCCCGGCGGTTTAATCTGACCTTCCGCTGCGCGCGGTAACGGAGAAACAGGATGACAAAACAGACAATACTTTCAGACGATGCGTGCTGGGCGGCGTTGGTTGCCCGGGATAAAACAGCCGATACGCTGTTTGTGTATGCGGTGAAAACCACACAGACATGGGGATTTCCGTCTACTGTTGTGCGGTTGCCGAAACGGGAAAATACCGAATTTTTTGCCACACCGGAAGCGGCGGAGGCTCACGGCTACCGCGCCGGAAAACGCCGTCAGCGCAGCGGTGAGGCTATGACGCAGCGCCATGCGGAACAGGTGGTGCTGGCCTGCCGTGAACTGGAAACGCGGATCGATAACGGCGAACCGCTGCCATCACTGGCAGCGCTGGCTGCACTGTGCGGCGTGAGTCAGTTTCATTTTCACCGTCTTTTCCGGTCACATACCGGGCTGACACCAGCGGCATGGGCAAAAGCCTATCGCGGGGATAAACTGCGGGAACAACTGACAAAACAGACGACAATCACCGGCGCAATCGCCGAATCCGGCTTCAGTTCCGGCAGCCGGTTTTATGAATCGTCTGATACACTGCTTGGCATGACCCCGAAAAGCTGGCGGGCAGGCGGCAAAGGGGCGCGGATTTTCTTTGCCCTGGCGATATGTGCGCTGGGGGATATCCTGGTAGCACAGAGTGAAAAAGGCATTTGTGCCATCCTGCTGGGGGATGATGCGGAAGCGCTGTTACGGGATTTGCAGGATCAGTTTCCCAATGCGGAACTGGTCGGCGGCGACACGCAGTTTGAACAGGTGGTCTCACGGGTTATCGGGTTTGTGGAGGCACCGTCCTCCGGACTTGATCTGCCGCTGGATATCCGGGGAACGGCATTTCAGCGCCGGGTCTGGCAGGCATTGCAGTCCATCCCCGCCGGTACCACTGTCAGTTACCGGGAAATTGCGGAGCGAATCGGCTCACCAAAAGCGGTCAGAGCGGTGGCCGGTGCCTGTGCAGCTAACTGTCTGGCAGTCGCTATCCCGTGCCACCGGGTGGTGAGAACCGGCGGGGAGCTGGCGGGTTACCGCTGGGGGATCGAACGGAAAAAACGTCTGTTGCAGCGCGAGGCATTGCAGCAGGAAATCGGTTAAGTTAAGGAGTACGGATGCGTTTTCGCATAACAGCATTACGGAACAGTTTATTTTTTGCCGCCCTGCCGGTGATCGCCGCCGCGGCACCTGCAACGGCTGAAGTCACCGCAGACGATGACGGAACCGTTGCGGCAGCAGCTTCCGGCCCGCTGTTTGACTGTGACCGGGAACTGATAAAGCTGATTGCGGGCAGTAATCACGCGCTTGTCCGTGCGGAAAAGGTCACCGCAGACAGACTGGGGATTTATGTTGAAAACAGGGATATTAATGAGCTGGCCATTCAGCTCTCTGATACAGGGCAAATGCCTTCGCCGGCGTCACCGGGTGCCGGGCAATTGGGCTGGGTGACGTACAATATCAAAGACAATACCCTGACGGCGACAGGGGCGGATGTGGAGCATCCCGTCCCGCTGACGTTCAGTGCGGTACAGGGTGAGCGGCTGCAATCCTGCCTGAAAAAAGAGAAAACGTGTCAGCAGATCCTCAGTACGATCCGGTTAGAACCCTTTATTGCCATGTCGCCGGCGTGGCGGGTCACCGGCAAAGGGCGGGCTTATTTTTATGCAGCACCGGCAGAACAGTGCCGCAATGATAATGCCTTTGTGGTGCCGGGGGATGTGCTTCAGGTGGTCGGATTACGGGCCACCGAACCGGTGAAAGGGGAAAAAGAGGGCTGGCTGCTGGTGGCGTACGGCAATGCACAAGGCTGGATTAATGTTAACCGGCTGGCCTCACAGGATGTTCTGTGCGATGCGGCAACCGAAAACGCGGATAAACAGTATCAGGCTGGCCTGAAAAACAGTAAACCGTCCTCATATAAATACAGCGTGACACAAAATCGCCTGCGTTTTTTTGATGCGCCTGATAAGGAATGTATTACAGACGTTGCGGATTTTGTGGTGAAAGATGATGTGATCTGGGTGGATCGCCCTCAGCCATATCAGGGATTTGTTCATGGCCGTTATATTCATCCGGTCACCGGCAAGGTTACAGAAGGGTGGCTGGACGCGGGCGGGCTGAAAAAATAAATCAAAAAAGGCCGTTACAAAAAACGTAACGGCCTGCGTTTATTATGGCTGTGTTACAGCCCCAGTTCATCCCGTAGTTGCGCAATCTGTTCGCGCCACTGCTGTTGCAGAGCCGGTTTCTGATGTGCAGGTTTGCGCTGTAAATCTGCCGCCAGTTTTTCCTCCAGTGAAATCAGCGCCGCCAGTGAATCTTCTTCATCACAGACAGGGACTGACGGCTCAGGAGCTGCCGGTAATGTGCTGTTGACGGAATCGGTATTCAGGGCGCGGATAGCATCATAGACCTGATCCAAATCGTGGTATTCCGTCAGCCGGTTACCATCGATATACCAGAAGCGGTTACAGCTTTTTTCGATCAGTTCCCGGTCGTGACTGACCAGAATCAGACCACCTTCAAACCGGCTGATTTCCTCTGCCAGCGCCCGTTTTCCGTCCATATCCAGGTGGTTGGTCGGCTCATCCAGCATCAGCAGGGAATAATTGGCCAGACTCAGTCCGACAAACAACAACCGTGCCCGTTCTCCGCCGCTCAGCGCAGACACCGTCTGCTGATGACGCAGATACGGGAAACCGGCGCTGATCAGTGCCATTTTCCGTTGCTCATCAATCAGTGACGCGAATGGCTTCAGTGCATCCATCAGCGAATCACTGTCATGCAGTTGCGCCAGTTTCTGATCGTAATACCCCAAATGTACACGGGGATGCAGTACCAGCGGGCTGTCCGGCAGTGTGACTTCCGGTTTCTGAGACTGCGACCAGATCATCCGCAGCAGTGAGGATTTCCCGGTGCCGTTTGCGCCCATCACCGCAATGCGGTCACCAGATTTCACCGATACATTGTCTGTCACATACAGCGGCGGACAATTTTCTGCCGGAACGACAGATAACTGATTAAAGGCACACAGCCGGTCTGCCCGCAGGGCATCCCCGGTCAGTTTCAGTTGCCACTGACTGCCGATCGCCAGCTCAACCTGGTCATCCTGCAACCGGTCTATCTGTTTTTCCATCTGTTTGGCTTTGCGGGAAAGGGCTTCGTTATCATACACTTTTCCCCATATCGCCAGCCGTTTGGCACTTACTGCAATACGGTCGATCTCTTTCTGCTGCGCATTGTGGCGGTGCTCATCACTTTCATCCTGTTGCGCCAGCGCTTCCCGTGCCTGTGTGCAGGGCAGACGGAACACCGAAACGTTACCGTCCCGCAGCACCCAGGTGCAGTTGGTGACGTGATCCAGCAGGGCGTTATCGTGAGACACCAGGATAAAGCTGCCGCGCCAGTTTTTCAGGAATTGCTCGAGCCACAAAATGGTCGGCAGATCCAGATGGTTGCTCGGTTCATCCAGCAATAATAAATCCGGCTGGCTGATCAGCGCCCGCGCCAGTAACAGCCGGGTATGCTGACCGCCGCTCAGGGCGGTGACCGGCAATTGCCATTGTACCGGGTCAAACCCCATCTCTGTCAGCAGCATTTCTGCCCGCCACATTTCGGACAGATGCTGTTCCGCCGGTAATTTCTCCAGCACGGCATCCGCCAGTGACAGGGTATTCAGGGATTCCGGCAGATGCTGCTCGATATACGCCATAACGACGCGGTTTGCCGGGGTAATTGTTCCCTCATCCGGCGTCAGCTGACCGGACAACAGTTTCATCAGGGTACTTTTTCCGCAGCCGTTATGCCCGATCAGGCCTATCTTTTCTCCCTGATTCAGGGCGACAGAAATATCGGTTAACAGTGGCGTGTGGCCGGGATGGAATGACAGATTACGGGTTGATAATAATGTGCTCATAGCTTACTCAAATTTCAGGCATAACAATGCCATGGGTCATAAAACGCGATAACCCTGTAAGCTGAGGAAGGATGTTAAATTAAGTAAAGCTTCACTCAGGCAGGATTAACGCACAGCGTTAACAGAAAAGCCTGAGTTCTGACGATTACCAAAGAAATGTGAGAATTCAATCACATAACTTAACACCATAATTAGCCTCCTTATTTATTTTTTGAATTGATGGATGGGGATATCATACCATTTCCCGCGAATAACAGACAACGGCGGAGATTAATTTGCCTTAATCTTCCGGAGTAAAAGGTCATTTTTTGGCGTTTTTCTCTGTGGCATCATGATAAAAACGTCTTTTGTATAACAGGGACGATACCATGCCATTAAAGCGAACCGGATTAAAACTGGATTTTTCACTGCTTAACCAGCCGGAGAAAGATGATAAAAAAACACACTTGCCGACAGATAATTATTTGAAACAGCATATTGATGCCTTATTGATACAGATGAAACAGATGCCGGTTTCATTTATAAAAGAGGCAGAGAATGCGCCGGATTATCCGATGCTGCAACAATGTGGTTATTCCTCCCGACATAACGGATTTCATTTATCTAATGATTGTGGTGATGTATTCATCCGCGCCCGCAGAGAGAAACCTCACTGCGCTGGTGGGTTTGAAGGTGATAAATTTCATTTGAGTGTGCATGAATCACAGATTACACAAGCGGTTACTATGCTGTCAGGAGCGCTGTTTTCAGATAATAATCCCTGTGACAAATGGAAAATAACGGATATTTCACAGGCAGAGCCTGACAGCAGAGTCAAACGCGGAGCCCAGATAACGTTATATGTTCGTCCTGTTGCGGGTGAACATCCTTATAGCGCAGAGCTGCTCAGTGAAATCCGCAGGTTTATCACCGGGCTTGAATACCGTCTGACAGAGGGGGGAATTGTGCCGGGAGAATACCCTTTATCAGATATCCGTCCGCCACACTGGCAATTTACCAGCTACCGTAATGAAATTATCAGCGGGCGGGAGGGCTGTGAGGCGGACCATCAGCGGTTAGCGGAATCCGCATTTTACCGGCTGATGACAGATCGGGATTAATCGGCAGCGGGGCGGAACATATCACAATGCGGAATACCGTCTTCATCATAAACCTCAGAACAGACGGTAAAGCCGCATTTTTTATAGAACGCGGTAAGGTGCGCCTGGGCACTGATATTAATTTGCCGTGTCCCGAAATGCCGGTATACCGCCTGAACGGCGGCATCCATCAGCGGATAGCCCAGTTTTTTTCCGCGGAATTGCGGATTGATCACCACCCGGCCGATAGCTGCCGGTGCCGTGCTGTTTTCCGGCGGCAGAATACGGCAGCAGGCCATAATTTCACCGTCCTGTTCCGCCCAAACGTGCAGTGCAGTGAGATCGGCGCCGTCCGGGTCGAGATAACAGCAGGTCTGTTCAACCACAAATACCGCACTGCGCAGCGCCAGCAGGCGGTAGAGTGTCTGCGGGGGGAGATCGCGCAGGGCGGCTGTCTGCCAGTTAATTTGTGTCATGTGTCCGTCCGTCTGTATTAAAGGAAGTAAAATCCGGCTGCTGCATGGTCACACAATGGATACCGCCGCCGCCGGACGCAATCGCATCAATGTTTACCTGAACCACGGTTCGCCCGGGATACAACGATGCCAGCAACTGTGCCGCGTGTTCATCTGCGGCGCTGTCACCGAACTCCGGCACAATAATACCGCCGTTGCAGGGGTAATAATTGATGTAACCGGCAGCAAAATCAGGCGATTTCATCCGGTCAACCCGTGTAGTGAGCGGATTACTGAGGATATGAATCTCATCAATCAGATTAGTATGTTGCTTCACGGCATACAAAGAAGCGGCGTGATTGCGGGTGACTTCATACTCAAATGACTGCGGATTGTTTTCCATCGCGATAACCAGTGATTTTTCACTGACAAACCGGGCATAAAAATCAATATGTGCATCAGTAATATCATGATTACGGATACCATTCAGCCAGATAATAGTTTTCAGTCCGAGATCGTGCGCCAACCACTGTTCTGCCTGCTGACGGCTGATACCCGGATTACGGTTATCATTGAGAATGGCACTGCGGGTAAAAATACCGGTACCGCTTCCGTTAACCTCAATGGCTCCGCCCTCCAGTGTCAGCGGACTGACATGAAGTGGCAATCCGGTGTATTCTGCCATCACCGCAGCGACCCCGGCATCCCGTTTTACAGGTTGTTTTTTGCCCCAGCCGTTAAAATTAAAACTGACAGCAGAAGGGCGTTTTGTTGCGGTGTCATACACAAAGTTTGCGCCACTGTCGCGCAGCCAGATATCATCGAGCGGGTACTCAATATAAGTGACAGTGTCACCCATCAGTTGTTGTGCTGTTTTTTTATTTTTGCGGGTAACCAGCAGATTTACCGGCTCAAAGCGGGCAATTGCCAGCGCAAGGGCTGCCTGATTACGACAGACTTTTTCTGCTAAAGAGGCAGACCAGATGGACGGGTCTGCACCAAACGCCATCCAGGTCGCGGCGTGCGGTAAGTGTTCACAAGGCAGAATAAACATAATTAACCCATTATATTATCGGTAAGGCCATGTAATACCAGCCGTAAATATCCATATAGCGTTTTGTGGTGTGCGAGGTTTCGTATTTCACGTCCTGAAAACCACGGCGCAGATACAACTCTCTGGCTTTTGTATTTAAGTCAGAAACATACAGTGATAACCGGTTAATGGCCGGGTCCGCCCGTAATTGTGCGGTGATCTCATCGAGAATCTGATTGCCGATCCCGGTGCCACGCTGTGATTCATCGACACACAGGTAGGACAGATAAGCCGTGTCCGCTGCCGGAATATGGACAAACATCTGAAAAATCCGGCGGATTTTCAGGAATGGGATAAAACCCGCTTTGCACAGGATCGCCAGAGAAGAAACCGGAGTCGGGGCATTCTGCGGCGGGCGTTTTACCCCGTAAGTCAGGCCGTACACGGCAACCAGTTTACCGTTACGTTTTACCTGAAAGTGGCGGTCGTACGGGTCACTGAGCCCGCGCTGCCAGAACATCGCCAGCACGGCCTGACGCTGTGCGTCCGGCATGTTGCGGATTGTTTTGAATTTGGATGAAAATGCCTGATAAAACAGGCGCGTGGCGGATTCAAGCCCGGCTTCATCCAGGTGTTCAGTGATCAAATTGCCGTTATCAGCAGCAGAGGTACTGTTTTTTATTATGTTTGTCATAATCATCAATACAGAAAATGTGGTATTATAATAGATAGAGTAATCAGTCTAATTTCTATTATCCGGTTTTCCGGGGAGACTTCCTTATGGAAAAATTAACGGAAAAGCAGCAGCGTAAACGCCGTCAGATCCTTGACGCTGCAATGCATTGTTTTATCGAAAAAGGTTTTCATTCCACCTCGACGGCAGAGATTTGTAAAGCCGCCGCGATGAGCCCCGGGAATCAGTTTCATTACTATCCGACTAAATACGCTATCATTGAAGCGATTGCGGAACTGGACGAGGATGATCACAAGGCGATTCTGAGTATGGGTGATGAGCCGGGGTGTGCGGCGGATATCATTGAAAAAATGATAACCGCGCTGATTATGTTATATAGCGAACCGGGCTATACCCGCCTCAGTCTGGAAATTATCACGGAGGCGAGCCGTAATCCGGCGCTGAATACGGCATTTATTGCGAATGAGCAGCGGTTGCACGCAAAATTCTGTGATGTGCTCAAACGCGGGATCACCGCCGGAGAGATTGATCCGCAACTGAATGCGTCACAAACCGCATCCTGGCTGCTGGTCATGGCGGACGGGACGCTGGGGCGTGAACTGATGGAGCCGGAATTCAGCCGCGAAGCATTTCTCAGCGGGCTGCGTGTGTTACTGAGAAAGGTGCTGAAGCCCTGAATTACGCTTCGCTGACAGTCCGTTGCATCACAGTGACCAGCTCGTCATTGATCACATCGTCATACATCGCCTGCCAGCCCATCCGTGCATACATAGCCTGTTTATCCGGCGTGTAGAGATTCAGTGCTGCCAGGCATCGCTCTTCGGCGGCGGCAAAGACCGTCTGTGTCAGTGCGCTGCCGAGACCTTGTCCGCGGGCAGCGGGCAGCGTGTAAATTTCTCCCGCCCACCAGTCCGCATTTGCCATGCGGCAGGTTTTCAGTTCCCGCCAGATAAGACTGGCTGTTCCCGACAGTGCGCCGTTTTTATCGGTGGCGACAAACAGCATTTCGCCGTTATCACCGTTCATCCGTTTTATCAGACGCGCCAGGATAATTTCCGGTGTCTGCCATTGCGGCAGTTCCTGCCATTCCTGATGTAAAACCTGAGCAATGCTTTCCAGCAGCGGTAAATCATCGGACAGATCGGTCACAGGGCGAATATTCATGATAATGATGCTCCGGTGTGTTCAATAAGTTCAGTAATTAATGCCAGTACCGGCTGAAACAGCGCCCGGCTCTGTTCAAACGTGTAATCTGTCCGGCGGATCGCCACTGCATGACCGTGCAGGGCATCCGCCAGCAGATGCAGAATAGCAGTCTGCCGTGATTCACTCAGCCCGCAGGGCGCAATAATGCGCAGATAGCGCTGACGGAAACAGCCGGACGGGCCGTCACTGTTCAGTGATAACAGAATATCCAGCAGATCACTGTAAATATAGAGCAGATGCAAATAACTTTCTGCCAGCCGCTGAAGTTCCTGCTGTACCGGAGCCTGCGCCAACGGCTGATAAATTTCATCCACCAGGGCAGTGGCGAGGGCTTCCAGCAATGCCTGTTTATTGCGGAAGTAATAATAAATCGCCATCGGATCAACCTGCAATTGTGCAGCAAGCGCACGGATCGACGGTACTTTTCCCTGTTCCTGTAACAGTTTTCCGGCTTCGGACAGAATATTTTCCGCTGTCAGTTTGCTGCCCCGGTGGGCGGGGCGTCCGCAGGGCGGTAGTCGGGATGATGTCATAGGTTGTCTCTGTCAGCGGAAATGGTGGCGGTATTTGCGGATAAAATCGGTCACGGACATCGGTTTTTTTCCGGTGATTGCCGTGAAATTATCAAAAGTGGTTCCCGCACCCGGGATCCGGAATTCACTGAAGGCGATATAATGATCATAAATACTTTTCATATACGCCGGATCCAGCCCCTGTTTTTGCGCAAACTCACGGAATACCTCCGGTGATAATGCCTCATACCGGTAATCAATACCGGTGATTTCGCTGATGATCGCTGCAATTTCGTGATAATTTTTCGCATCATAGCCCAGCCGGTACACCCGGTTACGGTGTTCTGCGGGAGAAGATAAACAAGCTGCTGCGACTTCCGCGACATCCTCACAGGACACCCAACTCAGTGTGGCATCACCGAAATAATCACGCAGTACTCCCGCCGGATGCTGATTATCTCCCTGATAGCCGAGCAGATTCTGCATATAGGATTCCGGGCGCAGATGTGTGTAATCAAATCCTGCCCACTCAATATAGCGTTCAATCAGCTGATGCCACGCCCAGTGCGCGACACGGGTATTATCGTCGCCGCAGGCGCCGAGATGAACAATATGGCGGACACCGGATTTACGCGCCTCATCAATAAAGACTTTGCTCTGTACCAGCATGGCGAGGGTATAGCCGGTCATCATAAAAACCGTATCGACACCGTGCAGCGCCGGTAACAGTGATGCCGGATCATCATAATCGAAATAACGCACCGGCAGGCCGCTGTCGGCAAGCTTTTGCGGGTCACGGGCAGCCAGAATAATATTCACATTTCCGCGTTCGCGCAGACACTGTATTAACAGTGTTCCCACCTGACCGGTTGCTCCGGTGATCAGCACGGTTGGTTTTTCTGCGCTTGTTTGTCCGATCATATTTTTGCCTGCTGTTAATGATTTTTTAATCATGTTTTGTCTTTGCCGGTTGACGTTAACCATATCAGCCCGCTAAGCTGTGTAAACGTATTCTACAGTGTAGAATTAGTATAAAGCACAATAATGCACTCTCCTGTTAATCCGTCATTAAGGAATCAGCTATGCGCCATAGTATTTATATTGCCACCAGCCTGGACGGCTATATTGCCGATGCACAGGACAAACTGGATTGGCTCTTTGCCGTGCCAAACCCGGAGCAGGACGATATGGGATTTGCTGCTTTTATGCAGCGGATTGATGCTGTGGTGATGGGGCGGAAAACCTTTGAGACGGTCTGTGCGTTTGACGGGGAGTGGCCGTATCACAAACCGATTTTTGTGCTGTCCCGCACAATGACGGAATTACCGGAAAAACTGGCGGGTAACGCAGTATATCCGGTGCAGGGGGAGATTGGTGCTGTGCTGGCGGATATTCACCGCGCCGGGTATCACAACCTGTATATTGACGGCGGAACGGCAGCACAGCAGTGCCTGGCCGCCGATCTGATTGACGAAATGGTGATCACCACGGTACCGGTATTGCTGGGTGGCGGCACGCCGTTATTTGGCTCGCTGCCGTCACCGCTGCAGTTTGTTCACATCAGTACAGAACGGTATTTTGACTATATGGTGAAAAATACCTGGTACCGTCAGCGGGATCAGGCCGCACACGCCTGATTGCACTGCGGGTGACTCAGTTCAAATACCATTTCCCGTGAATCCGGCCTGAACGGGCCGGACTGGTGGTCGCCGTAAATATGACGAACCATCAGCCCGCTGAATGTCACAGCTTCCGTGATTTCCGCAGCGGAAGGGAACGCAATATCTGATTCAGCGCGGTAAGTCCGGCCATTTTCCCCGATCTGATAAAAGGTCTGATAACGGACAACACCGTTGTGCTCTGATACATCATTCCAGGATATCACGTCATCGAATTTATCACTGCGCTGCACTTCCCGGCTCCGTTCCGGCGTCCATTCCCGCCACTCCTCAGCAGTCGGATTGCGGCTGTCAAACAGCACAATGCCGTCCGGGCTTAAATGGCGCTGTATATTCTGCAAAGCGGCAATACGCTGTTCACGGGACAGAAAAACCTGGAATGCATGACCGGATAAGATAATCAGATCATAAGTCATTTCGGTATCAAGGGTTTCTGCGGATGCCTGCAGCCAGCTGACGCGGCTGGTTTTTTCCTGTGCGATAGCCAGCATGGCAGCGTCCGGGTCTGCTCCGGTCAGAATTTTATCCGGGTATTTTTCCGCAATAGCGGCCATCAGCGTGCCGGTACCGCAGCCCAGATCCAAAATCCGTCCGGCAGTGACCGCCCGGGTGAGATACATATCAAAATCGGCCCGCCATTCATTATCCATATCATAAAACTGCGCCAGCTCAGGGTCACGGTAAAGCGGGTCATCATATTGTGTGGTCATTAATTATCTGTCCTTGCGCCGGGTCTGCGGGCGCTGAGCAATAAAAACGGCGCATAACGGGCAAAATCGCCGAAGCCACTGCCAAGGTCAAGCACCTGTTTATGCTTCAGACAGGGAAGTAACGCGCGCAGCGCAGGTACTTCCAGAATACCATTCAGACCGGTATCGTTCTGACGCAGAAGGCGATAGTTTTCAAAGAAAACAGGATCATCATAAACATTATTTTTTGCATGACGGAATTCAGACATCGTTTCTCCTTAGCGGTTTCACTCCGACACTAACCTGAAACACTGAGAAATACCTTAAAAACGATGCTGTTCTGATGAAGCGAGACCGGTAAGGTTCCCTGGCATACGTGAAAAAGATAAACTCAGGTTAATTTTTCTGTTATTACCGGGTGTATTGTCTGTTTATGAAAAAAGTCTGTTTTTTTGATCTGCCTTTTATCCGGCAGGATAACAACGCGAAACCGGAACATAATTACCGCCGGATACTGGCGGGTGATAAGGTGTTTTATACCTTTGTCTCTCAGTTCAGTGACAAAACGGTGCTGAAAAAACTCCGCGACGGTGACCGGATCTTTATCGGTGCCCGTCCGCTGGCTGACGGCAGTTACTGGCTGCACTGGCTGGTATCGCCGGAACTCGGCAATCTGGAACCGGTAACCGGAACCGGTAATGTGCGTAACCTGAAAAAACTGGCGCTTGCCCTGGTAATGGTTATTTTTTCTTCTTGGCTGTTCTTCACGCAACTGACGAATGTGATTGCCGGACTGGTGCTGATGCTTGTTTTCGGCGGCGGATTGTGGATGCTGGCATCGTCAGTTCAGGCTCTGCTGGTGACCAACAGCAGAACCATGAAGCAGCTTCTGAACGGGCTGACACAGGTGAAAGCGGGGAATACCGCTATCTGTTCTCAGGCTGAATATCTGCTGCCCGGTACAGAGGAAGGCACGCAGCACCGGCGGCAGGGGGATGACGGACGTTTCAATGAACTGGATTCAGTCCGTCCTGAAGACTACCGTTATGCGGAAAAACTGACACTGACCGGTGTGCAGGGATCGGTTACCGACCTCCGCTCTGTCCGTGATTTTACCGGCAGTGGTAAATCACGGCGTGATTATATTGAGTATTATTTTTTGTGTAATGGTATCCCGTTTACACTGCGGAATTACTACAGTTCAATGACAGAGGACATCAATCCGCTGTTTTTCCGCAGCCATCCGTTTTTCATTGCCGGGGAGGACGCTGTAAACCTGATCGTCAATCAGCAGAAAGGCGTGATTACCGGTCTCTACAATGAACGGGATCACAGTGCTTACCTGAAGCCGGACGGTATGGCGGTATCCTCGCAGCAAGTGAAAATGATGTATAAAGTGTTCACCGGCATTTTTCTGGTGATGATGCTGATGGTGATGATTTTTATATTCCATGATTTGTGGAGTATAAAGGGCACGCCGGATAAATGGGACTGGCTGCATGCGGCAAAATCGCTGGGCGGTATGGCACTGATGTTTCTTATGGTGATCAGCGGCATACTGCTGCTGGTGGAAATGGTGACGCTGCTGGTGCGGAAAAAATCAGCAGGTGCAGCCCGTTTTGTCTTTGTCAGGCAGATGCTGATACAACTCAGGCTCCGGAACGGTAAAAATACTGTTATACAGGAAATTAACTGATGTTTGCCGACGGACGTACCCGGATCACGTTGCTGGCGGTTGTGTTTATCACCTCAATGATGCTGACGTTTTCAGATTCGTTTTTTTCCGCGCCGGACAGAAAACGCATCCGCAGTTATCAGCCGGAAAAACAAACCGTAAAGTTATCCTCACTGGTCATCAGCGCTTTTCAGAACGGGGTGATGATAACCGGTGTCAGAGATGCCATACGGGTCGATTTGGAGAGCTGCGACCGGGAAACCCGCACGTGCCGCCACAGTAAAAATGTGGGTTTTGACCCGGCAAAGGATACGGATATACCACTACTGAATCTGACGATTTCTCCGGATAAAAACGTTATCAGCGATTATCTGGAAAAACAGACCTATGAACTGAGACGCAGTGAAGTCTACGGCAGCAGGCCACTGGTGCCGGTAACCTACATAATGACAGAGCAGGACGGGGATTTACGCGTCAGCGCCATGTTTATGGGGCGGGCAGAAAGCCAGGCCTGTGATAAGCAGGGTCAGTGCCTGATCCTGTTTCAGGATTACGGCTCGTATAAAAAGTATGTTTTCTATTCCGGGGACGGTGGTCAGAACTGGCGGTGGTTATCGCAGTGGCAGATGCCGGAAGTCGCGGGTGATGCAAAGATTATCGCCGTTACCGCACCGGGCAGCGGGCTGATGGTTCAGAATAACACACTGTATCAGACGCGTGATTACGGACAAAACTGGCGTTTGTTATTCAGCATGGATCACCGCAAAAAAAGAACCACTGATCGTTACGGGCACCGGTATGTCAGCCTGAAAAGCATTTACTGGCACTATAACGGTAACGGACAGGTCACGGCATGGATGGCGGATGAAAGAAACGACCCGGATAATGTTGCCCTGGTCTGCTTTAATACCCGGACACTGAAAACGGAGTCTGATCTGCTTATCCCGGGGGAGATAGGGGCACTGGACAGCACAACCGGCGGTGAATTTTATTTCACACTGACAGAAAAAGCGCGCAGGCGTCAGAGTGTGAATCATCTGAACTGTAACGGCGATTATTCACCGGTACTGGAAACCGGTGGCAGTTATATTTCCGGTTTGTATGCCGGCACTGATTTACTGATAGCTGAGTTACATTCAGACGCCCGGGTATCTGATGATGGCGGGCAGAACTGGAATACCGCAGCGGCACTCACGAAAGCATACGGGGAAACCGTGTTATTTGATAAATGGCATAACCGCCTGTTTTATTTCCCCGGCAGTGGCTACAGCAATCGTCCGAAAGGAAACCGTGACGGTCTGGAGTATGAAACCTCACCGGTGAAGTAAGACTATCCGCCGCTGTTTTTTATAACAGCGGCGGATCTGCTATCAGACGGTATTTTCTGCCGGGGATGCATTCATACTGTGGCGCAGTAAAAACATCACCACCAGAATCACAATGCCGGTTGCCAGCCCGGCGACATTCACGGAATACCAGCCCGCATAATAGAAGGCGAACCCGGCCAGCAGGCTGCCGAGTGCTCCGAAACTGAAGATCAAAAAGTCAGTTGCACCCTGGATTTTTGCCCGCTCATTACCGGTATAAGTGCGCGGGAGCAGGTGTGTGGTGCTGATCAGAATAAAATTCCATGCCAGCCCCAGCGAGGTCATCGCAATGAGAAAATGCGCGTAACTGCTGCCGGTCAGGCTGACTGCATTGTTGATTAACAGGCAAATCACCCCCAGCCAGACAAAGCATTTTACCCCGACCCGGCTGATTAACTGCCCGGTAAAGAAAGAGGGGGCAAACATTCCCAGGATATGACACTGAAATACAAAGGCGATTGCCGGGAATTCAAATCCCTGCGCTTTCATCGCCAGCGGGAATGCGCCGACCATATATACCACCAGCGCATATCCGGCGGCACTGACTACGGCGATCAGAATAAGCAACGGTTGGGAATATAACTGCCGGTATGGCCGGTTTGCCGCAGTATCACTGACCTGAGCGGGAAGCTGTGCTTTCAGCGGTAAGAATGTCAGCAGCACAAAAGCCATCAGATAGATAGCTGTCAGTGCCCCGAAAGTACCGAGAAACGGATAAGCCGCCACCAGTGTCCGGGTGGACATCGCCAGTGACGGCCCGATCAGCACGGCGATAATCCCGCCGCTCATCACCACGCCGATAGCTTTTGCCCGCAGCGCGGCAGGGGCTTCCTCCAGTGCTGCAAAGCGGTATTGCTGGGCGGTACCGATGGCAATACCGGTAAAGAACGTTCCCGCAGAGAACAGCAGCATGTTGTGTGTATAGATACCGGCGATTGCCAGTAATGCACCGGTCAGCCCGCCGATATTACCGAGAATAAACCCGGCGTGGCGACCGAAGCGCATCATAAAGTGAGCCATCGGCACCGAGGCGGAAATCAGGCCGATATATTGTGCCAGCAGCGGGATCGTGGCATGTGCCGGATCCTCCGCCAGTTGTGACCCGATAAGGACGGCAACGGAAAGTACCAGGGCATTCCCGGTGGTAAATAAGGCTAAGGCGGCGGAAAGCCAGTAAACAGAACACGGCATAATAATTCCTTATTATTCAACAGAAAAAGTGAATAATGACATCAGACGGAAATCAGTATGCCGGATGATACAACTTCAAGTTAACTTTAAGTCAAGCGGGATTTTTCACCGCTTTGCTTCTGTTTTTTTTCAGACTGACACTCAGGATTTTGCGGAACTTCGGGCACGCCAGATGGTTTTCTGCCGGGCATTGCTCAATATGCAGCAATCCTTGTTTCAGATTTTGCAGCTCGCGGATTTTCTGGTCAATTTCGGTGATTTTTGCCTGAATTGCCGTCCGTTCAATTCCTTTCGACGGCAGTTCGCTGAGCATTACCGCGATTTCATCCAGTGAAAAATGCCCCTGTTTGGCGAGAATGATCAGGGACAGCCGGGTCAGCACCTCTTCATCATAAATGCGGGTCAGACCCTTACGCCCGGCGGGCGTGATCAGGCCTTTGGTTTCATAATAGCGGATAGTGGCGGTTGTCAGGCCGGTCAGCTCTGCGACACGGCCGATATCGATCATTTTCATGATGCATCACGCAGGGATGCCAGGGAACGGATCTGTTTGCCGTCCGGGGTGAAATTATCCGCTGACAACCACTGTTCCAGGGCGTGGTTAACTACCGGCCATTCACTGTCGATAATGGAGAACCATTCGGTGTCACGGGTGCGGCCTTTGACCACCCGCGCCTGACGGAAGCAGCCTTCATACTGAAAACCCAGACGCAGTGCCGCATTGCGGGACGGTGCATTGAGGCTGTCACACTTCCATTCATAGCGGCGGTAACCGAGGGTATCAAATACATATTTCATCAGCAACCAGTGGGCTTCTGTTGACATCACCGTACCGCTGAGCAACGGGGAAAAATGCACGTGACCGACTTCGGTGACGCCGTTTTTCTCATCGGTCCGCATCAGGGAAAACAGACCAACAGCTTTGCCGGTGTGTTTATCCGTAATCGTGAAAAACAGCGGATCCGACGATTGTGCATTTTTTTCGGTGCGGGCGCGGTATTCATTCAGATCAGCCGGGGGCTCATCCGGCAGCCAGGTCCAGTAACGCCCGTCAGGGGCGAGTGAAAATGCCCGGTACAGGTCATCCGCATGGGCCGGGCTCAGCGGATCGATCCGGCAGTGACGACCTTCCGCGCTGATACGGGCAGGGTAAGGGCGGGCAGTCCAGTCCGGAACGATATCACCGACAGTTTGTCCGAATGCATTTATCTGACTCATTTGTTCTCTCTCCGCGCTTTTTTGCTTTTCTGTACTGTAATATGCGGAACGGGATGAGAAAAGAGCCGGTTTTTTAAAATTTCAGAGAACCACTTCAGCTGCACGCGGACAGATGAATACCATTTATGTATTTTAAGTTATCCGGCAGAATAATGTTGATGCGGCAAAGTCGTGCTATTCAGATAAATAAAACACCGGGAATATTCCGGCGTTTTATTCTGTGCTAATCAGATACAGATCATTAAATATGGATATTTGCTGATTATTTTCCGGAATATACTCTGGGGGAGTACATAACCACACCGTGTTCTCCGTTATAATCAGAAAAATAGTGAAAACAGAGGCTGACAGGCAAATTATGGCGGTATTTCGTTATCATAATGTAATATTTCCGTCAATCTGTTAACAGTCCCGGTTCTGATGAAATACAGGTTAACAGTGATGAGTGAAGCAGTAAGAGAAGCGCCCGTGCGGCGTAAAAAGAAACTGAACGGCCGGCATTTTTCACAATTTTTTATCTGCTTGTCTGTATTACTTGCTGCCATGTTTTTTTCGTTGTTTTACGGCAGTGTCAATATGGAATTTCATCAGAAGCTGGATACGGTAATCAAAATTATTACCGGGGGCATCAACGGTGATGACCTGCTGCCGTATGAAACCATCATTTATAATATCCGTCTGCCCCGGATTATCCTTGTGGCGATTACCGGTGCATCTCTGTCGCTGGTGGGGATTCTGATGCAGACGATAACCCGCAATGAACTGGCTGACCCGTATATTCTCGGGGTTTCCTCCGGTGCCAGCGCCGGGGCTGTATCAGCCATTGTACTCGGATTATTTGCCTTTATGTCGCCTTATAATGTGTATATCGGGGCATTTGCCGGCGGGTTGATATCCACCGCTATTATTGTCTTATTTAATTTCAAAAAGAGTAATATGACCAATCTGGTGCTGATTGGTATCGGTATTTCCAGTCTGTTTTCTGCTATCACCACCGCCATAATTTATCTGTCCAAGAATGAAAGTCAGGTTAAAAGTGCGATGTTCTGGATGCTGGGCAGTTTCTCCGGTATTAAATGGTCTTATATCCCGCTGCCGCTGGTGGCATTAATTGCAATATTAATTTTTTGTCTGTTATTCAGCAATGTACTTGATACGTTATTGTTAGGTGCGGATGCGTCTGCACAATTAGGTGTGAATGTCGGTGCCATTAAGCTGGCGGTGATTATGTTATCATCCTTTGTGGTGTCTATTATTGTGGCCAACGTTGGTGTGATTGCGTTTATCGGACTTATTATTCCGCATATTGTCCGTAATACCATTTCCGTGAAACATTTTAAGTTATCGCTCTATTCCTGCCTGGTCGGCGGTGCATTTCTGGTGATTATTGATACGATTTCCCGCAGCTGGTTTAAACCGGAGGAGATTCCGGTTGGTATTCTGACCTCACTGATAGGCGCACCATTGTTTGTTTATATCATTATTAAAGCGAACAGGAGCCGGTAACAATGAGTACTGTTGATATTACTGACCTGAATTATAACGGCATACTGAAAGACATTAATCTGTCATTTTCCGGCAAAAGAGTGATCGGTATTGTCGGGCCTAACGGCTCCGGTAAAACAACCTTATTACGGCATATTTACCGGGATATCAAAACACGGGGCATCGTTTTCGTTGATAATACGGATGTGGCTCAGTTCTCCGTCAAATCACTCGCCCGCAATATCTCGGTACTGACGCAGTTTAATGACCAGGTGGAAGGCAAACTGACCATTGAAGAGATCGTGGTGATGGGGCGGATGCCGTATAAAAAACATTACGTGGATTACAGCGACCGGGATTTTGTGATTGCAGATAATTACATGGCGTTGTTTGGTTTGCAAAAAATGAAAAATAAAGCGTATCACGCACTGTCCGGTGGTGAAAAACAACGGGTGATGCTGGCGAAATGTTTTTCCCAGGAAACCGATATTATGATTCTGGATGAGCCAACCAACCACCTGGATATCCGCTATAAAGTGGAAGTCATGAAAGCGCTGGCGGCATCAGAATCCACCGTAATTATGACCATTCACGATATTAATTTATCCGCAAAATACTGTCAGCATCTGATCCTGATGCATGACGGACAAATATATGCGCAGGGTACACCGGCGGAAATATTAACCCGGGAGTGTCTGTTTGATGTATTTGGTGTGGAATTTACGGTATTACCGGTCGAAGACCGTGTCGCTATATTTTTATAATCCGGATGAGGGAATGATGAAAAAATTATTATTGAGTACTCTGGTTATCTCCGCATTATTTTCCGTAACAGCCACTGCGGAAAATAAAACAGAACAGGCTTATGTCCCGGTTGAATTCAGTGCAAAGCTGGATGGCAACGAATATCACTTTAAACAGGAAACATCCCCGCAGCGTATTGTTTCTCTCAGTCAGATCACCACCGAAATGCTGCTGGCGCTGAATTTGGAGGACCGTATGGTCGGTACTGCCTTTCTGGAAGAGCCGATTTATCCGCCGGTGAAAGCAGCGTATGACAAAATTCCTGTGCTGGCAGAAAAATGGCCGTCTTATGAAGTCTTTATGTCCGTCAAACCCGATTTCGCCACCGGCTGGGCAAACTCATTCTCGAAACTGGCACTGGAAGCCAATAAAATTGTGCCGGAAGGGGTTGCCGTTTATGTGCCGGAATCCATGACATCACCAAAAGCCGATGTGAATACCTATTTTAACGACATGCTGAAATTTGGTGAGATCTTCGGTGTGCAAGAGACGGCTGAAAAATACGTGGCGGCAGAAAAAGAAAAACTGAATACCGTTATCAGCCAGATTCAGGCGTATCAGGAAAAAACCGCCTTTATTTTTGATTCTCAGGACGGCAAACCCTATACCTTCTTTGATGGTTATACCTCAGAGATGCTGAAACTGATTTCCGTTAAGAATATTTTTGCCGGCAAAAATACCGGAAAAACCTGGGCAGTCGGCAACTGGGAAGATGTGATTATGTCTGATCCGGAAGTGATCATTATTCCTGTTTATAAAGGCTTCCGTAATGATGATGATTATGATCAGAAAGTCGCGTTTATTGAAGCCATGCCGGAAATGCAGGGCGTAAAAGCGGTGAAAAACAGAAATTATATTAAAGTCAATCTATCTGAACTGGTGCCCGGACCACGTTCAATTGCTATTTTGCCGGTACTGGCAAAAGAAATTCACGAAAAGCCGTAATGTTTACTGAGTTCCGCACCGGGTTTCCGGTGCGGACAGTTAAATAATCAGAACAGATAAATCAGGGTGTAGAAAAATACCAGTGTCAGTACGACAGTCAGCAGGGTATTTTTAATCAGCCGTGCGGCGATAATACAGAACAGCGTACCCCATAAATACGGGTTATCACTGATATCACGGAACTGCTGTTCCTCTAATAATACAATCGGCGCGCAAATAGCCACCAGCAGACAGGGGGCGGAATAGGTCAGTGCCTGCTGAATAAAGACCGGCAGCCGCAGCGGTAATCCCGGGATCAGAAAAATAAAGCGCAGCGAAAACAGCATCAGTGTCAGTGCGAGTATTAATCCCCAGCTCATTTTACATCCCCCCATTTACGTCCCAGAAGAACCGCCAGCAGCATAGCGCTGACCCCGGCAATCACTGCGCTGCCCTGAATTCCGGCGCGGGTCAGCATAATCGTGACCACAAAGGAGAACAGGGCCCCTGCGAGTGCACTTTTTGATTTGATCAGCGGCACCACAATCGCCAGCAGTGTTGCCACCACCGAAAAGTCGAGCCGGAGCTGACTCAGGTCGCTGATGCTGTGGGCCAGCACAATACCGAGAATACTGACCAGCACCCAGACCAGATAAAAACTCAGTCCGGCACCGAACAGATAAGCAAAACTCAGGCGCTGCCGCCCGGCGACACTGACAGCAAACAGTTCATCCGTCAGCAGAAAGCCGATACCGGCCCGTTGCAGCGGGGAAAAAGAACGCACATGCGGGCGCAGCGTCAGCCCGTACAGCAGATGTTGTGAGGTGATAAAAAAGACGGACACAATAATGGTGATCACCCCGGCACCGCTGTTAAGCAAGCCGAGTGTTACCAGCTGGGCGGCCCCGGCAAAGACCATGGCGGACATCGCGACACTTTGTGCAAAGGTCAGGCCGCTGTCCACTGCCATCGATCCGGCAAGGATCGCCCACGGCACCACGGCCAGGTTGAGCGGGGTCATATGCAGTGCGCCGGTAAAAAAATCTTTCAGCGGAGAGGCGGGTAAATCTGTGGTTGTTGTCATTGTTATCATCCGTACAGCGTAAAACAGTCCGGATACTCTGCCATGACACGGCAGCAGGAATATTGTACAAAATTGTTCAGCGATATCAGCGGCGCTGCATAAATTTGCCCGGAGAAACACCCATTGCCCGTTTAAAATGGCGGGTAAAGTGGCTTTGATCGGTAAATCCGCACTGTAAAGAGACATCCGCCGGGCGACCGCCGTTTTGCAACAGCTGACGCGCTTTGCGCAGACGCGCCTGAATCAGCCAGGCGTGGGGCGGCATGCCGTAACGCAGACGGAACTGGCGCAGAAAATACCACGGGCTGAGATTCGCCATTGCAGCCAGTTCATCCAGGGAATAATCGGTTTCCGGATGGCTGTTCATCATCTCAGCAATATGCTGCAGGCGCTGACCGGCCGGGGTGATCTCCGCCGGGCGAAAGCCTTTTTTATTGTGACGGGTGATAAGCCACGCCAGCGTTGAGAGTAACAGTGAGCCTTTCAGCAGCCGGTTATCCGGCTTCAGCAACACATCAAACAGCAGGCGTAATTGTGCGGCAAGGCCGGGGTCATGCACCACTGCGTGAGAAAACCAGGGGACAAAGCCCTGATCGGCTGATTTGAGATCCTGCATCAGCGTGTTCAGCATCTCTGGTGTCGGATAAATCGCGCGGTAGGCCCAGCCGGTTTCCAGAGCCGAGGAGCCGGTGTGGATTTCATCGGAATTCACCAGAATGATATCGCCGGTCGGGGCATAATGGTTACTGCCGGTACGAAAAAATTGCTGAACACCGTCGTCAATCACACCAATACAAAAGCCTTCGTGCGTATGGCGGCTGAATTTTTGCTGATAATAACGCGCAGAGATCATCCCCAGACCATAAAAATCGTCCAGATGAAAATAGTCCGCCTGTTCGCGGGCGTGTTCGTCACTCTGCATGGTGTGTCCTGCGCTGTCTTTACGGTAACCGGTCATTATCGCACTGCGTTACATCTTGTCTTGTACAAAATTGCGCAGCCGCACGATATCAGTTTGTCAGTTTCATCAGCTGATCAGTTTCCGCGCCGCCAGGTCTTTCACAATCAGTGCCGCGACCAGAGAACAGCGGGGCAGATCACGGCTGTCCAGCCAGTCCAGTTCCGCAATTTCCGCAGCCGGTTGCAGTACGCCGGTAAATTCCGCCTGATAGCAGCGGATACGCACCTGTGTGCCGTCCTGTTTACCGTCCGCCTGACCGGTGAATTCCCCGTAAAATGTGATGGTGTCCGGTGTCAGTGTCACCGTCAGTTCTTCGTCAATTTCGCGGCACAGTGCCTGTTCGTCAGTTTCACCGGCTTCACGTTTGCCGCCCGGCGCGTAGAACAGGGTTTTGTTATGAGAGCGGACCATCGCCACTTTGCCGTCTTTCAGCGTGATCAGTGCCAGTTTATCGATCATTTTTGCCGTCATTATCGTTCCTTTATCACAGTAATGGTTAATGATTTCATCATAATCGTTTTCTGTGATAAAAATCATCAGCTCTGCTCTGTTACCACATAAAAAGGATAATAACGTTGAATACCCGCACTTATCAGTTTTACCAGGTTGATGTTTTTTCTGATGTACCACTGCTGGGCAATGCGCTGGCGGTGGTGGTTGATGCGGATGATATGACGGATGAGGAAATGCTCCGTTTTGCCCGCTGGACAAACCTCAGCGAAACCACATTCCTGCTCAAACCGCAGGATCCGCAGGCCGATTACCGGGTCCGCATTTTCACCCCGGACGGTGAACTGCCGTTTGCCGGACACCCGACCCTGGGCACCTGTTATGTCTGGCGCGAAACACAGCAGTTTAATGATAAGCGCGATATCATTCAGGAGTGCGGGGTCGGTATGGTGACTATCCGTCAGCAGGATAACCGGCTGGCATTTGCTGCCCCGGCACTGTTACGCGGCGGGGATACTGATCCGCAGCAGGTGGCGTATATAGTGAAAGCACTGGGTCTGCGTGATGAAGATGTGGTGCGCTCTGCATGGGTGGATAACGGGCCGGGATGGATTGGCCTGCAACTGACTTCTGTTGCGAAGGTGCTGGCGGCGAAACCGGATTATTCCCTGCTGGATGGGTATGATATCGGCCTGTGTGCACTGTATGACGACCAGAGCGGACCGGTTCAGCTGGAGGTGCGTGCACTATGCTGTTCTCTGGGGGAAGAAGATCCGGTAACCGGCAGTCTGAATGCATCGCTTGCCCAGTGGCTGACCGGCGAAGGTATTTTGCCGGAACGCTATGTGGCCGGACAGGGACAGGTTATCAGCCGGGACGGCAAAATCTTTGTTACTAAGGAAGCGGGTCAGGTATGGGTTGCCGGGGATGTGACCTGCGTGATCACCGGACAGGCAGCGCTGCACTGACTGAAAGTAAACCAAAAGGATAATTACCGTGAACAACAAAACCCATTCCTTTTATCAGGTTGATGTGTTTTCTGATGTACCACTGCTCGGCAATGCGCTGGCGGTGGTGGTTGATGCGGATGATCTGGCCGATGAAGAGATGCATCGTTTTGCCCGCTGGACAAACCTCAGTGAAACCACATTTCTGCTGAAACCCCGGGATCCGCAGGCTGATTACCGTGTCCGGATTTTCACCCCGGACGGTGAGCTGCCGTTTGCCGGACACCCGACGCTGGGCAGTTGCCATGTCTGGAAGCAGCATACCGGTTTCAGTGAGACACGGGATATCATTCAGGAATGTGCCGCCGGGCTTATTACGCTGCGTCAGTCTGAACAGGGAACTGCTTTTGCCGCACCGCCGATGATTAACGAACGGGATTTGACAGAAGATGAGTGCAATACGGTTGCATCGGCATACGGCATCCCCCGCAGCGCTGTTTTACAGGCAAAGTATATTGATAACGGCCCGGCCTGGACTGGGGTTGAGGTGGATTCCGTTGCCCGCCTGCTGGCAATTACGCCGGATTATGCGGTACTCAGTCAGTCAGGGAATAACGCACTGTATAAAATCGGCGTGTGTGCCCGGTATCCCGCGGGCAGTGAAGCCACACTTGCGGTAAGGGCATTTATTAACCGCCGGGGTGCGGAAGACCCGGTAACCGGCAGCCTGAACGCGGCACTGGCGCAGTGGCTTATCGGCAATGGTACGTTACCGCCGCATTATCTGGCTCGTCAGGGGGAGAGCGTGAAACGTGACGGCTGGCTGAGTGTCCGGCAGGATGCGGACGGGATTTGGGTCGGCGGTGCTGTGACAGACTGTATCCGGGGTCAGGTTTCACTGCGCTGAAAAATACTCACCGGCGGATATTATACCGCCGGTGATGTCAGTGCAGACTGCAATACCAGCTGACCGGCACGAACCATCTCTGCCAGCTGCTCCGCACTTTCACCGGCCCGGGCGCGCAGGGAAATACTGTGCAGAAACGCGGTCAGTGTTTTTGCCAGCAGCGGGGCGGAATCCGGATCGCGCAGCGCGGTTTTCTCTTCATTCAGACAATCCAGCACCATCACCTCCTGTGCCGCAATCACTTCCTGCAGGCGTTTGCGGATAGCAGGGTCGTACACTTCCGCAGCGGCTGTCGATAACACCATGCATCCGGCAGGGCCATGCTCTCCGGTATAAAGGGTGACGGTTGCCTGTAACCAGCGGGTCAGGCGGGCGGCCAGCGGCTCACCGGGCGTCTTTGGTGCCAGTGCTGAGGAATAATGCGCCTGAGCGATTTCACCGAACCTGTCCATTGCCAGCTGATAAAGCCGTTCTTTATTACCGAAAGCGGCGTACAGGCTGGGTTTTCTCATGTCCGTTTCTGCGGCCAGTTCATCGAGAGACGTTGCGGTATACCCTTTGCGCCAGAACTGCACCATGATTTTATCCAGTGCGGCGGCACTGTCGTAATTCCGGGGTCTGCCTTTTTGTGCCATTTGATTACCGATCAGTATAAAAACAATTTACATCATTGTACCTCATGCATTATTTTACCGTTTAGTAAATAAATGTTGTTACGGAGTATTTTGATGTCTGATCATGATTATGCAGTTGAAACGATTTACGGGCTGAGCACGCCTTCCATTCAGGCGCTGATCGCTGCCGGACGCGCATCACAGCCCGCATTGCTGAAAGTCGGGATTTTTGTCTGTCCGGGCTATATGCCGATGGATATCAACGGCGCGCAGTCCGTTTTTACGATTGCCGGGGCGGAAATCTATTTTATCTGGAAACGCCGGGAGCTGGTGGAGGGCTATATCGGCTGGCCGACGATGCCGACAATGACCTTTGATGAGTGTCCGGATGATCTGGATGTGCTGGTGACCGGCATGGTGCCGCCGGAAGTGATTGAAGACCCTGAGGTGATCCGCTTTTTCGCACAGGCAGGGCAAAAAGCAAAATATGTGATTGGCACCTGCTACGGTTCGCTGATGCTGGGCACCGCCGGATTACTGACAGGCAGAAGGGCAACCAGTAACAGCAATGTGGTGCCGATGCTGCCTGATGTCGGGGCTGTTGCCATCGGCGGCAGTGATGTGGTGATCGACGATACTATCTACACCTCGGGTCCGGCCACCGGTTCGTTTGATGCCTCATTACTGGTGCTGAAAGCCCTGCGGGGTGAGGAGCTGGCTGCGCTGGTTGAACTGGCGATTGAATACGACCCGCGCCCGCCGTTCCGCACCGGCTCCCCGCAACTCGCGGGACCGGAAATGACTGCCGTTTCACAAAGCATGACCGCGCCGCTTAACCGGCAATATCACGACGCAGCGAAGCGCGGCTATGCCTGTTATCAGCAGATGATTCAGGGCTGACAAACCGGATAATATGCTGTCAAATCCGGGGTTTTGTTTTTGATCCAGTCAGTGATAAGAGATAATGCTCCCGGATAATAGGCTCCCCGTCCGGTATACAGAAACTGCCACTGGCGCAGTACCGGCCAGTCGCTGCTGAGTTGATAATTAAAGGGGGGTGCCTGTAATAAACTGTGCCCGGCCTGCGGAAAGACAACAACATTTGCTTTTGGATTATCTTTCAAAAGTAACTGATAATGGCAGGCGTTCTGCCGGGCATCGACATTCAGATCCTCAGCGCCCCATACCGCCAGCACACGCCCGTTCATCTGAGGGATCGCCGGGGTGGCATCGCTGAGGTAATTTTTGACCACAAATTCAAAACGGTCGGGTGTCATATCACCCCGCTGTGCCGGGTCTTTTGAACCATCCGCACCAAATATTCGGTCATTCTCCGCCTGCTCTGCGGTCAGCAGTTGAGTGATCTCCGCCTGAGATTTACCCTGCTGTGCGTAGCGCAGCCCCTGATAAAATTGTCCCTGATCCCGCCAGTTCACGGCACCACCGATAATCACGGAAAAATCAGGCTGTGATTGTGCTGCCGCCACCGGGATCACCCATCCGGCCTGGGAAAAACCGAGAAAACCAACCTGTACGGGGGTGTTCTGATAGCGGGACTGTATCAGTGTCAGTGCTGCCACGGCTTCCGCTGCGCGATCATCCATTGACTGATGCAGCCAGTTTCCCTGACTGCTACCGGTGCCGGCTTTATCCCAGGAAAATACTGCAATACCGGCATCCAGCAGAGTATTAAACAGCGGGTTATATCCGTTGTCTGAATATCTGTCCTGCGGGCCGTCACCATGAATAATCACGGCAATCGCCGCAGGGTGTCCGCTGCCGGGCAGCAGCAGGGTACCGGAAAGGGTATTTCCCTGTGAGGTGAAGGTCAGTTCTTTTGCTACTGCATTGTCGAAATCAAAATCATCAAGATGGCTGGTAAAAAACAGCACCAGTCCGGCAGCCAGCAACAGCAGAACGATCCCGGTAAGTATCCGGCGGAGATAACGCGCTATCATGTTGTTATTCTTCCTCATCCCAGTGGCCCGTGATCACGGCAGGGAAAGCAGGGCGGAGAAAGGCGGCAGCGGCGGCACGGGCCAGCGTTTCGGTATCGCACTCTTCGCGGTTGGATAACGCGACGATAGTGGTGTCTGATTTTGTCAGCCGGATAAAGTAAGTACTGGTACCCATCCAGCCTCCGGCATGTTCCAGACTCAGTTCACCGAAATGATGAAGGGTATGTAACCCCGCGGCATAAGGCTCATAATCCGTAACGGGCGTGCCGTTTTCTGTCAGCGGGGAAAGGGTTTCCGACATCTGTTGTATCAGCGAAGTACCACCGGCACAGGCGGTGCGATAGTTTTCGCCCCATTTCATCAGGTCAGCGGCACTGGAGTGCACCGCGCCGTCACCGGTGTGTGTCCACGGGCTTTCGGAAATACGCCACTGACCGGCCGCTTTGCCGTAACCGGTGGCAATGGTCTGCGGTGCCGGATATTGCTCAACAATAAAGGTATTATTCATTTCCAGCGGCGCGAAAATCCGTTCGCGGGCAAAATCAGCCAATGACTGTCCGCTGATCCGCTCAATCACCTGAGACAGCAGAAAATAGCCGGTATTACTGTAATCATGGCGGGTACCGGGCGGAAAATCCGCGTCTGTCTGACGGATCAGATCCGCCAGGGTTTCCTGTGGTGTCAGCGGGTCATAAAAACCGGTTTTCCGGGCAAAAGCCAGATCCATATAGTCCTTCAGTCCGCCGGTGTGGTGCAGCAGATGGCGTAATGTCACCGGACGGGCATATTCGCCCAGCTCCGGCAAGACGGACAAAACAGAATCACTGAGCGCAATTTTACCTTCCTGCACCAGTAACAGCAGCGAAAATGCGGTGAATTGTTTGGAAACGGAGGCTAAATTGAAAATAGTGTCCGGTGTCACCGGCGTTCGGGTTGCCACATCCGCCATGCCCCGGCAGCTGTACCATGTTGCGCCGTTATCGGTATGTACCATGACGATAACGCCGGGCTCATCCGGCGAAAAGCCCGCTGTCAGCGCATTCAGTGCCGTTTGCATTGTTATTACTCTCTTATTTTTACAGGGCAGGTTTGTTTTAAGACTAAATGCGCTGAAAAATATTGTCGAGAAGATACTGAGATGCGCCGTCAGCGGCTTAAGGTAGTGTTCAGATTAACCGGTACGTTTAAAACACTGGCTGTGTTGCAGAACAAAATCGATAAAGCAGCGCAGCCGGGGAGAAAGTGCCTGACTGCGGTAATACACGGCATTAATCGGCAGTTTATTTTCATAAGTGTATGACGTCAGAACCTGACGAAATTCCCCGTTTTCGCGCATTTCGTGTGTCACAAAATCAGAGATACAGGCAATCCCTGCGCCGGAACGCGCCAGGTTGCAGATAATTTCCCCGCTGCTCGCCGCCAGTGACGGGGTAATTTTCAGTCCCTTTTTATTGCCGTTATACAGCGGCCAGGTGTTCAGGCTTTCCGGGGCGATAAATCCCAGCAGAGTATGCTGTGCCAAATCTTCCGGTGTTTTCGGCTCGCTATGTTGCTGAAGATAGCGCGGGCTGACCAGAACCCGCTGGCGGGTGTAGCCCATCAGCGTGGCATGCAGGGAAGAATCCGCCAGCGGACCGAAGCGGAATGCAATATCGGTCTGTTTTTCCAGTAAATTGGTAATGCCTTCATAGTTGGTCAGTTCAAGGCGGATTTGCGGGTAACGTTCATGGAATTGTGTCACCAGCGGTGCTATCACATGGAGCTGAACAGGTGTTGAGGCATCAATACGCAGTGTGCCGGAGGGGATCTCTTTATGGTTCATCAGCACATCTTCCGCTTCCTGCGCCAGTTGCACCACATCACGGGCTTTCTGCAGAAATAATGCACCTTCCTCACTCAGTTTGAGCCGCCGCGTGGTGCGGTACAGCAGGGTACTGTTCATCTTTTCTTCAAGACGCAGCAGGGCGCGGCTGATAGCGGAAACCGTCAACCCGCTCTGTGCGGCGGCAGCCGTAACGGAGCCGCTGTCAACCACGGCGATAAAGGCCCGCATTTCTTCCAGCGTGATTTTCATTGTTGCGTCTTATTCAATTGTTTTTTGCAGATTAACGGCTGTTTCCGCAAAAATCAATGTGGCAGAATCCCCGTCCTGACAACATTGTGACGTTGTTTTTTATTCTGAGGACATTATGCGAACAAATACTGCTCTGTTATCCCTGTCTGTCGGCGCGTTTGCTATCGGGGCAACGGAATTTTCCCCGATGGGTATGCTGCCGGAAATCGCCGGGTCACTGGCTGTTTCCATTCCCGCCGCCGGGATGCTGGTTGTGGTGTATGCACTGGGTGTGATGCTGGGAGCACCGGTAATGACGTTACTGCTGATCCGGCGTTCGCCGAAAGCGGCACTGATTTTCCTGATGAGTATCTTTACGGCAGGTAATGTGCTGTCGGCGCTGGCACCGGATTATAATACGCTGCTGGTCGCCCGTTTTATCACCAGCCTGAATCACGGCGCGTTTTTCGGTATCGGTGCTATGGTGGCGACACGGGTGGCAGCCAAAGGCAAAGAAGCCGGGGCGATTGCGGGCATGTTTATGGGGCTGACGATTGCCAATATCGGCGGCGTTCCGGCGATCACCAAACTGTCCCAGATGCTGGGCTGGCGTGAATCCTTCTTTGTGGTCAGCCTTCTCGGCCTGCTGACAATGGCGGCGCTGCTGCGATCACTGCCGCGTAATATGCAGGGACAGGCACTTAATCTGCGCCGTGAATTACAGGTGCTGACCCGTCCGGCGGTATTACTGGCAATGCTGTGTACCGTGCTGGGTGCCAGCGCCATGTTTACGTTTTATACCTATATTGCTCCCGCGCTGACCTTTATCTCTGCCGTTCCGGAAACGCAGATCAGCATTATGCTGATTCTGGTCGGGCTGGGTTTCACACTGGGGAATTATCTGGGCGGTGTCTGGGCAAACCGTTCTGTTTCCCGCACATTGTACGGATTATTTACATTGCTGGCGCTGACGATGGTTCTGTTTCCGCTTATGGCTCGTGACGTTGTCACCGCCGGGATCATGCTGGTTATCTGGGGAGCAGCCAGTTTTGGTATCGTTCCGCCGCTTCAGGTCAAAGTCATGCAGGTAGCCTCTGAAGCGCAGGCACTGGCCTCATCAGTTAATATCGGTGCCTTTAATCTCGGTAATGCAGTGGGTGCCGCGCTGGGGGCATCGGTGCTGGCAAATGGTGGTGATTATGCCGGTGTCAGTTATGCCGGGGCGGCGGTAGCGGCCGCCGGATTAGTGGTGCTGCGGATAACCTTACGCCGGACAAAACCGCAGAAGTCTGTCTCAGATGCAGAGCAATGCACGACTATCTGAATGAATTCGCTGGTTAAAATAGTATGGCAGTCCGTGATATAAATCCACGGACTGCTTGTCTTTTGTGCGGGTTATTGATTAGAGTGGTGGATTCTGTTTACTGATAACCGGTGATTTTGCTATGACAACCTCTTCTGACACAACATTCCGTACTTTGTATCCGGCTATTGAGCCTTATGAGACCGGTTTTCTCGATGTTGGTCATGGTCACCGGATCTATTACGAACGCACCGGCACACCGGGGGCGAAACCGGCGGTTTTCCTGCACGGCGGGCCCGGCGGCGGCATCAGCCCTGAATACCGGCGCTATTTTGATCCGGCACGTTATGATGTGCTGCTGTTTGACCAGCGCGGTTGCGGGCGCTCAACACCCCATGCTGAAATTGCCCATAACACCACGTGGGATCTGGTGGATGACATTGAGCGGCTGAGAAAACATACCGGTGTCAGCAAATGGCTGGTATTCGGCGGTTCCTGGGGCTCTAGCCTTGCGCTGGCATACAGTGAAACATATCCGCAGCAGGTCAGTGAAATCATTCTGCGCGGTGTGTATACCGTGACACAGGCAGAACTGAACTGGTATTACCAATTTGGCGTTTCACAGATGTTCCCGGAAGAGTGGGAAGCCTTTCTGGCACCGGTTCCGGTGCAGGAACGGCACAATATGATTGCTGCCTACCATAAGTTGCTGACCGGTGACGATATTCAGGTTCAGCTGGCGGCAGCCAAAGCCTGGACGTTGTGGGAAGGGAAAACCACCACGCTGTTACCGGATGCAGAGCATCTGGATGAATTTACCGATGACCATTTCGCCATCGCCTTTGCCCGGCTGGAAAATCACTATTTTTATCACCAGTGCTGGCTGGAGGAAGGACAGTTGCTGCGTGATATTCACCGGCTGCAGGGTATTCCGGGAATCATTGTCCACGGCCGTTATGATATGCCGTGTCCGGCAACCTTTGCGTGGCATCTGCATAAAGCCTGGCCGGGATCTGTGCTGCATCTGATTGAAGGTGCAGGGCATGCGATGTCTGAACCGGGGATCCGGGATCAGCTGCTGCGGGCCACAGACTATTTTGCCGGTCAGGAGCCATGACCGGCAATTTGCAGGGTATTTTGGGGCTGGTGATCACCAGCTCCGTGCTGATTGCCATTCCGGGGCCGAGTATTCTGTTCCTGGTCGGTCAGGCGTTATCTGCCGGGAAGAAAAATGCCCTGAAAGGCGTGGCCGGAAATGCCATCGGTATGTACAGCATTGCGGTATTACTTTCTTTCGGCATTGGCGCGGTACTGATGTCTTCTCCGCAGATCCTGATGATTATTCGTCTGACCGGGGCATTTGTCCTGTTGCTGATTGGCTGGCAGTATGTCCGGGCATCCCGTATCAGTATGGCGATAGATGTACCGGCGAATAAAGGCAGTCAGTCATTTTTTGCCGGTATTATTGTTGGTGCCGCGAACCCGAAATCCGTGATTATGTTCGGTACGATTGTCCCCGGATTTACCGGTGAAATTCCGCCGGAGATGTCTGCGACCACTGTGTTACTGCTGATGTCGCTGATCCCGATAGTGCTGGGTATTGTTATCGATATTATCTGGGTTTATGCCGCACATGCCGTTAAATCCGCGTCATTTTTCCGGGGAAACAGTCTGCGCTGGTTTAATCTGTGCGGCGGTATCCTGATGATCCTTATGGCATTACTGCTGGCAGTGGCATCGGTGATTTAATCCTCACCGGTAACCGGGGTGTACACCAGTAGCCGGTTGGCTTTATCAATATCAAATGTCAGGGACGCATACTCGTAGGTTTCCCGTCTGCCGTTAAACTCAATTTCACGGATACCGTTACAGGGCTGATAGATTTCGTGTTTATTCCACAAGGTGTCAAAAGCTGCAGACTCCTGACATAACGCTGTGATCATCCGCTGAATATTGGGGTCATGTTTTGTTCTGGCATAATCCCGGCGGAAACTGGCCAGAAGACGCTGAGCATCGGTTTCCCAGTCAATAAAGCGGGTTTGATAGCGGGGATCGGTAAACAGTAAATACAGAAAGTTACACATCCCGGGCTGTGCCTCAGAGAAGTGCAGATAGCGATCCGCTTTTTCATTATACGCCAGCACATCCCAGTGCAGATTCAGCACATAGCAGAGATAATTATCCGGAAAATCATCCAGCATCCGGGTGATAACCGGCGGCACATGATGTTCCGTATCACCGGACGCTTCGGGTGCCCGCTGATGGGCCAGCAGGTACAGGTGCTGGCGTTCTGCCTCATTCAGACGCAGTGTCCGCGCAAGGTTGTCCAGAAAGCGGGTGGATACGCCGATTTCACGTCCCTGTTCCAGCCAGGTGTACCAGGTCAGACCCACACCGGCGAGTGCGGCGACTTCCTCACGGCGCAGACCGGGAGTACGGCGGCGTGAAGTAGGTGGCAGGCCCACACATTCCGGAGTCAGACTTTCGCGTTTTGTCCGTAAAAAATCAGCCAGCTCCGGCCGTGTGCGCGGATTTTCACTCATGTTCAGATGCCTTATGTTATGTTGCCTTTAGTGCCTGTTATTATTAGTAATAGTATAAACGGTTAAATTGTAACAGGATAACGGCATGATTATAGTCTCATTCCTGCTTTTAAAAATGGCAAAATGAGAAAAACATGAATCAGCAACAACGTATCGCACTGTTTGTATTAGTCCTCGCCGGGTTTGTCACCATTTTTGATCTGTTTGTCGTCAATGTGGCGATAGTCAGTATCGAACGCGGCTTACAGGCCAATTTTACTGAACTGACACTGATTATTGCCGGGTATGAATTGGCATTCGGCCTTCTGCTGATCACCGGCGGACGACTGGGCGATATTTACGGACGCCGCCGGTTATATCAGGCCGGAATGGCCTTTTTTACACTCGCGTCACTGTTGTGTGCTGCTGCACCAACAGCCTTATTACTGGTGATTGCCCGTTTTATCCAGGGGCTGGCAGCCGCATTGCTGTTCCCGCAGGTGTATGCGGGGATCCGCCTGAATTTCGATGAAACACAGGCAAGAAAAGCCTTCGGCTGGCTGGGTATGACACTGGGGCTGGCTGCGATTGCCGGTCAGGCACTGGGTGGGTGGCTTATTACCCTGAATCTGTTTGATATGAGCTGGCGGCTGATTTTTCTGGTTAATCTCCCTGTTGGTCTTCTGGCGCTGGTGTTGTCCCGCCATTTGCAGGAGGGATGCGCTGCTGACGGACTCACTACGGACTGGCCGGGCGTGCTGTTATCCGCCTCAGGTATCACCGCATTTCTGTTACCGCTTCTGATGTTACCAGTGTGGGGTCTGACACTTTTCAGTACCGGATTGCTGCTTACGGGTATCGTTCTGTTGCTCTGTTTTGTCCGTTATGAGCAATATTTATCACGCACCGGGCAAACGCCGCTGTTTGATATTGCTGTACTGAATAACCGGCAATTTGTCACCGGCACAGGTGTTGTACTGTGTGTTTATGCCACGTCATCGGCATTTCCGCTGATACTCTCTCTGCTGCTGCAAAACGGTATGGGTGCCACACCGCTGGAAGCAGGGCTGATTTTTGTGCCGTCCAGTATCGGTTTTGTGATTGCCTCCTTTATCACGCCGCGGTTGACTATCCGCCGGGGCGAACCGGTAATTTATTACGGTGCATTAGGGTATACCGTCAGTTATCTGGCATTAATCGCCGGGCTGAATTTCCTGCCGCAAAGCACCGCAAATACGATACTCAGCCTGTTTCTGTTTTTTGTCGGGTTCACACAAGGCATGATTATGACCCCGATGCTGAATATTGTGCTGTCCCGGGTTACACGGGCTCAGGCCGGGATGGCATCCGGACTGACGGCCACATTACAACAGATTGGTGCGGCAACAGGGGCAACCGCCGTATCTGTTATTTTACAGTTTTCACTCCGGCACAGCGGAGACACCGTGTTGTTATCTGCTCCCGCTGCGCTTTACAGTGTCAGTCTCGGGTTTAATGTGCTGATGGCACTGTGTGCCGCATATCTGATTTACCGGCTGACACACGCCCGGCAACCGGAAACACCATCCTGCCTGTAATTCATCATTACGGATGTATTAAAAAAAGAAAATACTCAAAATTGTGTATTTTCAGCCAATGTGATACCACGTAAGGTATGAACAACCGCAAATACAGGGAGTTGTCTGATGATTACAATTTCACACCTTGACCATCTGGTGCTGACCGTCGCCGATATAGAAAAAACCTGTGATTTTTACCGCCGTGTACTGGGATTTTCGGTCATTACATTTCGCGGGGATCGCAAGGCTTTGGTATTTGGCCGTCAGAAAATTAATTTGCATCAGGCAGGAAATGAATTTCTGCCGAATGCGGATAAACCGGTGCCCGGTTCAGCAGATCTCTGCTTTCTCACCGGGACCCCGGTTGAACAGACGCTGGCGCATCTGGCAAAAGAAAAAATTGTTACGGAAGAGGGGCCGGTGGAACGCACCGGTGCAACCGGCCCGATAATATCGGTCTATTTCCGTGACCCCGATTTAAACCTGATCGAGATTGGCCTGCCGGTCACATCCCGGGCGGTATAAACGGAGAACAAAACCGGAAATCAGTATCAGCACCATTGCAGTACAGATGAGAGCTGCAATGACATTTCCCTGTAAGGAGAACGCGGATACCATTATGCCCCCGGCAGCAGAACCGGCAGCAATACCGGTGTTAAAAAAGGCGATATAAAGTGATCCGGTGACTTCAATCGCTTGTGCACTGTAGCGGATCATCCAGTTCATCAGCGTCACAGATACACCGCCGTATGCCATTCCCCAGAGCGTGAGAATGATGATGTGTGATACAGGAACGGCAGGCAGCAGGAGTAACCCGGCCAGGCTCAGGGCAATACCACCGGTAATATAGAATACGGCACGGAACAGATGACGACCGGACAATAACCCCAGCACGAAATTACCGGCAATACCGGCAATACCGTACAGTGCCAGTAACCCGCTGAGTTCATGTGCCTGCAATTGCGGGTTCTGTTGCAGAAGCGGACGGACAAAGGTAAATGCCATAAAGTGGGCTGTCACCAGCAGCAATGTGATCAGCAACCCCGTACGGATCACCGGGCGGCGGAGTTGGGTCAGAAAATCGCGGACAACCGGTGCCTGAATCGATGGCAGAGAGGGAAGATTCAGCATCAGCAGCAACACTGCCAGGGAAAACAGGCTCATGATACCAAATACGCCACGCCAGCCGACCCATTCACCGAGGATCACCCCGGCGGGAATTCCCAGCACGGATGCGGCGGCAACACCGGCAAATATCAGAGAAGTGGCAAGTGCCACATGCCGGGAATCGACCAGCCTGACAGCTATTCCGCCGGCGATTGCCCAGATCCCGCCGATACTCAGCCCGATAATAATCCTGGCCGCGACCAGAACAGAGAAGTGGGTGGCTGTTGCCGCACAGATATTGGCCACCATTAATAACAGCATCAGTATCATCAGCAGATAACGACGGTTCAGGCGGCCGGTGAACAAAATAATCAGGGGGGAACAAAGCGCCGCCACCAGGGCTGGTATGGTTAGCATCAGGCTGACATACGCCTGCGGCACCCGGAATTCAGCGGCAACCGGCGTCAGTAACCCGACCGGCAGCATCTCAGTGGTGACCACAGCAAAGGTTGCGAGGGTCAGCGCAACAACAGAAAGCCACCCCCGGCGGGCAGGCGGCAATGAAAGTGATAAACAATGACTGTCTGACATACATTCCTCATGGTAATAACATTACTTGAGAAGAGAGTCTATCTGCGCCAGTATGGCAGATAAATATCACCTTTGGCCAAACACCGGGGACAAATCGTGGCAGATAAAAATGGTTTACTGCTGGATAACTTATTCGATGTGCTGGTTTTTGTGCGGGTCAGTGAAACCGGTAATTTCACATCGGCCGCTGAAAAATTACAGATTTCACGTTCCGCTGCCGGAAAGTGTCTTCAGCGCCTGGAAAACCGTGTCAGCACCCGTCTGCTTCACCGGACCACACGGCGGTTGCGTCTCACGGAGGAAGGTGAGCGCTTTTACCAGCATGCCAAACGGATATTATCCGAGGTGGATGATGCGGAAAATGCATTGTATGAAGGCAGACAAAAACCTTCCGGTACATTGCGGGTTGCTGTCCCTGTGGTTTTTGGCCGCAATTATGTGATGCCGGTAATACAACAGTATGCCGCACAATGGCCCGGTGTTGATATTGATGTCAGTTTTTCGGATGATTACTGTGATCTGGTTCAGGAAGGAATTGATGTGGCAGTGCGTATCGGTGGTAATGATGACAGCCGCCTGGTGCGCAAAGTTCTGGCACCTCATCGTCTGGTGACCTGTGCGTCACCGGGTTATCTGGCACTGCACGGTATACCGGAAACACCGGAACAGTTAGCAGCACATGAATGTCTTATCTTCCGCCACCGGGGACGGCATGTTCCCTGGCAGTTTATGCGGGATAAAAACGTTCAGTTGCATCCGGTCAGTGGCCGGTTCAGTCTGGGTGATACCGGCGCGGTGCTTGATGCTGCACTGGCTGATGGGGGGATCTGTCAGCTCGGTGCTTTTCTGGCCGGTCCTCAGATAGCGAAAGGGGTATTACAGCCGATACTGACTGTATTTACACCGCCGGGCGAACCCGTGTGTGCGGTATATCCGTCAAAACAATTTCTGGCACCGAAAGTCCGCGAATTTCTCAATACACTGGAAACACAATGGCAGGGGAAAGCCGTATGGGAATCCCCGCTAATCACCCATAAGGAATAACTGATGACAGATAGTGAATTTCTGGCTCAGGCGATAGCACTGGCCCGCCGGAATGTCGAAAAGGGCGGTCGCCCGTTTGGTGCCGTTGTGGTCAGCAACGGGGAAATTGTCGGTGAAGGGGTTAATCAGATGCTTGAACTGCATGATCCGACCGCCCATGCGGAGTTGCTGGCTCTGCGCCATGCCGGTAATCACCTTCAGCAGACCCGGCTGGAAAATTGCGTGGTGTATGCCAGCGGGCAACCTTGTCCGATGTGTCTTGCCGCAATGCGGATGGCGGGGGTGACCCGTGCCGTCTATGCGTATTCCAATGCGGATGCGGAACCTTACGGTTTATCAACAGCACCCATCGCACTGGCATTACGGGCAGACCCGCATGAACAACCCGGTTTTTCGTTTACGCAGCAAAAACCGGAAGATCAACCGTCTCTTTATGAGTTCTGGCAGCAACAACAAATCTAATCATTTCCCCCGGACGCCGCCGGGTTTCCGGCGGCAGATATTCCTGATATCATATTCACCGGTATCTTCTGCCGCTTTGCGTTTTCCTTCCTTCATTTGCGTCTGTTTTACATCCTCTTATTTATCCTCCGGAACATACTGCGTTCTATCAGCAGTACATCCTCTGTCTGCCTGTCATTTTGCCTGTTTTATCTTTCCCTGATATGTGAATTCAATCCATAACCCGTTTATTTTCATTCCGTTATACAGGATTTTTATGATTTCACCTTATACATTGCCGGTACTGGCATTCACGGTATTTTTTACCGGCATCACTGAATTTATGGTTTCACCGATGCTCACGCCGCTGGCGGCTGCATTTGATGTAACACCCGCACAAGCCTCATGGCTGATTGCGGTGTATACCTTATCGTATGCACTCGCCGCACCGGTGCTGGGACGGCTGTCCGATCGTATCGGCTGTTACCGGATGTTGCGTGCCGCATTATTACTGTTTGTGGCGGATGGTATCGCACTGGCACTGGCACCGTGTTTCAGTGTGGCTGTGGGCTTGCGTATTCTGGGCGGACTGGCGTCTGCCGCGCTGATCCCATCCATTTTTGCGCTGATTGCGGAACAATTTCCGTATGACAGACAGGCTTCTGCTATGGGGTTGGTGATGACAGGTATGACCGCCGGTATAATTTCCGGCCCGGTGATTGCCGGATGGCTTACGATCCGTTACGGCTGGTATGCGCCTTTTCTGCTGACCGCTGCCGGAAGCCTGATCATGTGGATTATCTGCTGCTTTTTGTTTCGCGGTATCAGCAGCGTTTCCGTTCAACCGGCAGCCCCGTTAACCGGAAAAGGCTATTCACCGGCATTATTGGGGTTGATCGCAGCAAAAGGTCTGTGGAACGGTATTGCGGTGGTTATGTTTGTTCTGAGCGGTGAATTATTGCGTCACCGGTTCGGGCTGAATACCGGAACGATAGGGCTTATCAGTGCAATATTTGGCGGCGGATTACTGACCGGGAATCTTTTGATGCCGCTGTACCGGCGTTTAAGCGGTACAGATACCCGGTTGCTGCTCATCAGCCTGATAGTGATGAGTGTGATGATTGCCGGTTTTATCAGCGGAACAGGCGGGCTTCCCGGGATGATGTTGTGGATGTTATTGCAGGGATGCGCCCTGGGGATTGCCGCTCCCGTCAGTACAGCCATCATTGCTGAGCATGCCGGAACATGTAAAGGAGAGGCACTGGCATTGTCAGAAAGCATGAATAATCTGAGTATCTTTATTTTATTGCCGGTGGCAGCGGCACAGCAGGATAGTCAGATATTATTACCCGCAGTTATCGCGCTATTGTGTTGCGCTACGGTACTGACGGGGTACATTCTCAGCCCGATATATTGCAAAAAGTAATAATAACGAGAGAAATTATCTCTTCCGGAAGTCATTGATACCGATCACGTTTATCTGAAGCGAAAATCAATATCATTTGCGCTGTATATATAAATATATAACGATAACAGTAAAACGATAACGGATGGTTCTATGACGACTCACTATATTTCGCGGGCACTGCTGCCTGCGCTGATTTCTGTTGCTTTTTTTCCGGCGCAGCAGGCACTGGCAGATACCATAATTGTTACGGATAAGCCTTCTCATATCACCCCGCAAACACAGACCGGTGCCGGTTTTGTGGCGACCGATATTGATATGGGGCCGCTCGGTACCCGCCAGTGGCTGGATATTCCCTACAGCAGTAATACCGTCAGTGAAGCGATGATCCGCAATCAGCAAAGTAAAAGTGTCAGTGAAATGCTGAAATATCTGCCGTCTTCCCAGATGCAGGCACGCGGCGGCATGGATGTGGGTCGTCCGCAGAGCCGGGGAATGCAGGGCAGCGTAGTGGAAAACAGCAGGCTGAACGGCCTGAATATTGTCTCCACCACCGCGTTTCCGGTGGAAATGCTGGAGCGGCTGGATGCCGTGAACAGCCTGACCGGCGCAATATACGGCCCGGCCAGCCCTTCCGGTCAGTTTAATTTTATCTCCAAACGGCCGACACAGGATCCGCTGCATCGTGTCACGGTAGGGTATCAGAACCGTAATGCTTACAGTGCGCATCTGGATCTCGGCGGACAGCTGAATGAAGAGAAGACTTTCGGCTACCGTCTGAATTTACTGGATGAAGAGGGGGAAGGTTATGTCCGGAACAGTAAAATCCGCCGTCAGCTGGCTGCGGTTGCTCTGGACTGGCAGATCCGGCCGGGAACACAGATACAGCTGGATGCCAGTCACTATCATTTTGTAACCAAAGGATTTCCCGGCAGCTTTGGTTACGGCCCGGATATTGATTTACCGAATGCACCGGACAGTTCTAACCCTGATCTTGCACTTAACACCGCCGGTAATGACCTGACGACAGATTCTGTCAGTACCCGTTTCACCCATTATATGAATGATGACTGGTCACTGAGCGGCGGTATCGGTTATCAGCAGGCTGATCGGGCAATGCGCTCCGTTTCGTCGCAAATTCTGGACAGTAAAGGGACTATCAGCCGCTCGATCACGGATTCTCCGGCAGCCGGCCGTTTCCGCGTGCTGAGCAATAATCTCGCTCTGAACGGCCAGTTTGATACCGGTTCGGTAAACCATGATGTGGCACTCGCCACCACCGGTTATACCTGGTCAATTTACAGTGCCAAAGAGCGGGGTAAAACCTTTCAGCTCGGCAATACCAATATGTATGACCCGTCTTCTATGACCGAACCTTCCGATGGCCGTATCAGAACCGGCGGGGAGCGCTACAAAGCCAGTGAAAACCAGCAGCAGAGCATTATCATTGGTGACACCGTCACTTTTAACCCGCAATGGTCTGCCATGGTGTATGTCAGTCAGAGTTGGATAACGACCCGTAACTTTGATAAGCAGGGACACAAAACTGACCGTGATCAGCAGACCGGCACCAGCCCGAATATGGCGCTGATGTACAAAATTACCCCGGATGTGATGACTTATATCAGTTATGCCGATTCTCTCCAGCCGGGTGATACCGCGCCGGATGATGATAAAGTCAAGAACCGGGGTGAAACACTCAGTCCGTACCGCAGTACACAATATGAATGGGGTATTAAAGCCAATACCGGCAATATGAACCTGAGTGCCGCAGTTTTCCGCCTGAAACGACCGTTTGCTTATACTGATAGCGACCAGATCTTTAAAAAACAGGGCGAACAGGTGAATGACGGGCTGGAACTGACCGCCACCGGTAATGTCTGGCAGGGGCTGAATATCTACAGCGGTGTTACGTTCCTGAAAGCAGAGCTGACGGATACGGGTAATAACGAAACTGAGGATAAACGGGTTGTCGGGGTGCCGAAAGTACAGGCAAACCTGCTGATGGAATACAGCCTGCCGTCTGTTCCGCAGTGGGTATACAGTGCCAACATTCATTACACCGGCAAACGGGCGGCAAATGATACCAACACCAGTTGGGCGGACAGCTATACCACGCTGGATCTCGGTGCCCGTTATACCACTCAGATAGAAAATGTGCCGGTCACACTGCGGATCTCTGCGGATAACGTTACTAACGAGCATTACTGGGCATCTATCTTCCCCGGCAACAGTAACGGTAAAAATGGCGGTGCCAATGCCTTTACCGGTGCAGGCCGTGAATTCCGGGCCACCGTATCATTTGATTTTTAACACGGAGACAGCGTGATGAGGCACTATTTATCAGCGTTATGCCTGTTATTTGTCAGTACCTGCGTCTTCAGTACCCCGGCGGAAACCCCGCCGGAACCGGCATTGCGGATAGCAACACCGTGGCCGGCGCAGAATGCAATTATTATGATGCTGGGTTACGGCAGTAATATTACCGGAACCTCGCGGGTTGCCAAACAGATCCCGCTGTTCCGTCAGATGCTGCCGCAGATTGATAATGTGCCGGTCATCGGCACCACCGGCGGTAATGAGCTGAATATTGAACAAATTCTGAGTCTGCGGACAGATATTTTATTTATTCATGACGGGATCCGCGTTCCGCAGCAGGAGGTACTGGCACAGGCCGGTGTCCGCGTGCTGGCTTTTAAAGCCAACAGTATGGATGCCCTGCGGGAGCGGGTAAAACTGACCGGCGAAGCGCTCGGTCCGGATGCGGCAGTGAAGGCGGCGCAATATGAGCGCTATTTCCGGGACAATATCCGCCGGGTGCAGGAACGGCTGAAAAACGTTCCGGCCTCTGCCCGTCTGCGGGTGTATCACAGCATGGGAAATCCGCTGTATACCTCCGGACGACCGTCTCTCAATCAGGACTGGATGGATCTGGGCGGCGCGGTCAATGTGGCGGAGAACTGGTTCCCTGCACACAGCAGTGCTAACGGAGAGGTATCATCAGAGCAGATTATCGCGGCTGATCCGCAGGTGATTATTGCAATGAACCGGCGGGATGCGGAATTTATTCAGCAGTCACCGCAATGGCAGTCAATTGATGCCGTGCGTAACAGGCGGGTATATACCAATCCGCGTGGTATGTTCTGGTGGTGCCGCGAAACGTCAGAGGAGGCATTGCAGTTTCTCTGGCTGGCCACAGTGCTGTACCCGGATGCCTTTGCGGATATTGATATGAGAAATGAAACAGCCGCGTTTTATCAGACGTTTTATGGCATTACGCTGACGCAGCAGCAGATCACGGACATTCTGCAACCGGCGTGATCCGGATATCCCGTCACCGGTTTTCCGGTGACGGTAATATCACCTTTTATACCTTCACAAATTCAATATGCTGCAGCAATCCGCCGCCGGACAATGAGCGGTCTTCATGGAATGTCAGCACAATATCGCCTTCCTCAAGATTTACCTGTGTCTCGCGGTAAATGACCGGACCGTAGTTTGAGCCGGATTTATACGGTGTCAGCACCGTTTTGGTTAAATCTGTCAGATGGGCATCGGTGATGACTTTTCCGGCCTGTTCAATCTTCAGCTGGGTTTCATAATCAAAACTGAGGGAGTTGGTCATATAGGCATAATACAGCCGGAGATGATACTGACCGGCACTTCTGACCGGCAGAGTGACCGGATCTCCGCCTCTCTCATAACTGCGGGGTTCGGTCGCGGATAAGTAATTATAACTGCCGTTGGCGGAAGAATTACCGGCGGTCAGGAACAGATTGCCGAGATAAACCGTATGGTTTTCAGCATTAACCGGATTGGCGGCAATATCAGTACGTTCAAGGCAGACCCTGGTGGATTTTTGCTGCGCGCCGTAAGTCAGATGATCCTGAATATTGGTGTACCCGGATGTCCAGTAAATAACGGAGCGTTTGGCCTGGCTTTCCGGATCATAAAAATCATCATTTTCCGTGTAATTATTAATTTCTGCGGTCAGCACGTCTTTAAACATAATATCCGCCTGTTCCGTCAGGGCTTTGCTGTACTTTTCCAGTACATCAGAGGCATATCCCCAGCTTTTGCCGAATACCAGGGTATCGCGCAGTGTAAAGAAATAGAGCAGGCAGGACAGGGCACACACGCCGCACAGCCGGACAATACCCCGGCTTTTTGCGGTATTAATGCTGAGAATACATAACCGGCGCATATCCGCGACAGCAATTTCATTGCGCACCACAATCAGCTGGCGCGCCTCTTCTGTCGGTGAACTCTGCCAGGAACTGATAGCATCCTGCAGGCTTTCGGCATCTTTGCGGACGGCCTGATATTCTGATTCCAGCCATTCAGAGGTATTTTTCATCAATGTTTCCTGAATAATACCAATGACATCCACTTCTTTTGGCTCTGTCATTTTTTTATAGACCAGTTTCAGCACCATGCTGAGAATGGTGGTGGCAATTCCCTGCGGTGAAGTGGCCGGTACAGCGTAAGATGCGGGCGGGATCATATTCAGTGCCAGCAACGTCAGCATATGTAACGGTGTCTGGGTGTTTTCTGCGGCAAGGTGAAGGGCAGAAGTCTGAGTCATAATGTTTCTCCGGCAGATAATAAACAGATAAGGGAAAATCAGTTTATTGCTGCTTATCTGCCGGTGACAGATGCATTTTTATCAGGTTTATAAGCAACGTTATTACGGGGATTACAGGAATCAGCAGCAGAGAGAATTGTGGCTTTGTAACGAACGGCAGGGAGCCGGTCACGGTCTGATAAAATTACACCGAAACCTGAAAAAATTATAAAATATTATCCGTCAAATCAACAGAAGGGTGCTATTTAACTGAAAATTTAGGAATTTTCCTTATTACGATAAGTTGCTGTAGTGTATTGATATTATTAATATTTTACAATCCAACATAAAATGACACGATAGTATTTCGTGCATCGGTATGCTAAAACACTGTGTGCTGAAAATCAGAAAAGCAGTTTAATTGATTTTTTTTAAAAGGAAATTTTCAGATGATGTTTATCGACAGGGTTATTCACCTGGTGCTCAGTGGTATTATTATCGTAGGTGTCTATCAGTTTTATTTCTTTACGCAGCGTCATATGGTCAGGCCGGTTAAAACATTTAACTCTGCACTGGATGAAAAAATTCCTTTCTGGCCCTGGTGGTCCTGGATCTACAGCTTTCTTTATTATCCGGCGATTCTCTATCTGAACTGGATTATTCAGGATTCACGTCAGTTTATCATCATCGTATTCAGCTATGTTATCCTGTTACTGATGCAGATGTTTTTCTTTGTGGTGTATCCGGTTGCCACGCCGCCGCACTGGCGTGAAATGAATACCGGAAAGAAAGCGTCCGAAAAATTCCTGCTGTTTGTGCAGAAATTCGACGATACATCCAACTGCTTCCCGAGCATGCATGTCTCTGTTGCCACATTAACTGCGCTGCTGGCTTATGCCTCACTCGGACCATGGGTATTCATGTTCCCGCTGTTAATCGCCTTATCCTGCATGTTCACCAAACAGCATTACATTATTGATTTACCGGCAGGTGCCGTACTCGGTTGGCTGGCTTATCAATGTTATGTCGTATTAATATAATACCCTCATGACGTAATTGCCGCATTCAGTGCGGCATTTTTTTGTCCGTATTCCGGTCAGAAAAAACCCCGGTAATGGGGTATCCAACTATCGGGGGTCACTCCGGATTCAGGTTTTCCGGCAGAGTATCAATGCGCCATACGTGCAAATCCGTCAGCCAGGTCACGCTTCAGATCATCAATATCTTCCAGCCCGATTTGCAGGCGCAGTGTCCGTCCGCCCGGATTCCACTGTGTGACGGTGCGGTATTCCGTGCAATCAAACGGCGTGATCAGGCTTTCAAAACCGCCCCAGGAGTAGCCCATGCTGAAGATGGAAAGCCCGTCCAGCAGCCTGCCGACATCATCCTGTGTAAATTTCGGGTCAAGCACTATTGAGAACAGGCCGGACGATCCGGTGAAGTCTCGTTTCCAGATCTCGTGCCCCGGGCAGTCCTCAAACGCCGGATGCAGCACCCGGATCACTTCCGGGCGAGATTTCAGCCAGTGTGCAATATCCAGTGCCCGTGACTGTGCTTCTTTCAGGCGGATTGACAGGGTACGCAGTCCGCGCAGCGCCAGGAAGCAATCTTCCGCACCCGGCAGCATTGCCATCAGGTCATAGGTTTGCCGCAGTTTCGGCCACCATTCGGCGTTGGCGGAGACCATCCCCATCAGCAGATCGGAATGACCGCCCAGATATTTGGTACCGGCCTCAAGGGAGAGGTCGCAGCCCATATCATGCGCCCGGAAAAACAGCGGAGTTGCCCAGGTATTATCAATAATCGTCGCGATATTGTATTTTTTAGCCACCGCCGTGATGGCCGGTACATCCTGAACCTCAAAGCTTTGCGATCCCGGGGACTCCAGGAAAATCGTGCTGGTGTTGCGTTTTATCAGAGATTCAATGTCACTGCCGATCATCGGGTCGTAATAGGTGATGGTGATCCCCATTTTTTCCAGCAGACCACGGCAAAAATTGCGGGTCGGACGATAAACACTGTCCGGCATCAGCAGGTTATCGCCGCTTTTCAGTGTGGTCAGCAGCGCCAGCACAATGGCGCCCAGCCCGGACGGTGACAGCACGGTTCCTTCGGCGCCCGCAAGGGCGCTCCAGGATTGCTCAAGATGTTTAATGGTCGGCGTACCGGCTGTGCCGTAGTTAAACTCAGCCCGGTTATTGAGCAGGGCATCCATGGTCGGGAAAACCACGGTAGATCCCCGGTAAACCGGGGCATTAACAAAACCGGATTGTGACGCAGGGTCGCGTCCCAGCTGTGTTATCTGTGTATCAATATGAAAATCTGAAACGGTTTTTTTAGTCATAACATCCTCACGCGTAATACGTCATTATTTATTTACGGCGTTATTCGGAAAACTTAAAAATAGGGGATACCGGACCCGATCACCATTCCGATACATAATACAACCCGTGCGGTATCATAAATGCTGCCTTGCATAGTTAATTCCTCAACGTTATAGATTTAATTATTGAAAAATTCAGGAACAACGCGAATATATTTATGCTGCATGCGTACAGTGTTATAAAACCATTATTATAGTAAGGGGTAACACTCTGGCTGAACAGGGCGCGGCTATACTAATAAATATGTGTTTAAAGCAAAAATTGACAGCACCGCTATTTTTCGTCCCCTTGCCAGAAAATCCGCACCTTTATTGATTTTCTGGCGGATAAGCTGCCGCTTGATCCGCCGTGGGACAGCCGGATGCATCAGGACAGAGCAGGGAGTTCCCCGGCATAAACATAATAGGTTTCAGTCACGTCATGACCGCCCCAGTCATAGGTTTGTGCGGCGATACGCTGTAATCCTTTGTGCTCATAAAAACCGAAATCGGAATCACTGTCTGTCCAGAGAAAATAACGGGCAGATTGTTTTTCCCGCAGATACGCCATCGCCCGCTGCCAGAGCTGGTTACCGATACCGAGCCCCCGGAAGCGCGCATCAATCATAAATAAATTCAGTGAGGCATCGAAATTCCCGTCACAGGAAGCCAGCAAATTTCCGTTGATAACCAGCGTATTCAGATACATATCAAACAGCGTTTCTTCCTGCGGGTCACGGGCGATAATATTTTTCAGGGCAGAATACTGACGGGTTTTGGCGCGGACTTTCTCCTGCAGATCGGCAGATGCTGTGACCGCCATAATACCGGCGATGGTATCGCCATCCCGCACCACAAAAATCCGTGATGAGCTCAGAATGACATCATCCAGCAAAAATTCCGCCATCGGCAGAACTTTCTCTTTCGGGATCCAGCTGCGGTAATCCCAGGTGGTAATAATTAATTCATTAATTTGTGCGATATCTGCATCAGATATTGTGTGTAATTCGCTGTAACTCAGTGCCTGAGTGTCACTCATGCAACCCGCCTTGTTTGTGGATTATCTGCGGCAGATTATATCGTCAGCATTAATATGCCTGCAAATAATGCTGCCGGTTTTGCCATTGCCGGAGACGGATAAAGCGATTAAAGTATTCTGTAAACCCGCAATTTCGCTGACATCCGGTGAACGATGACTTCCGAACAGAGCACAGTCCGTATTATTGATACCATCACGCTTTCCGATAACTGGTATATCCTCAAAAAATATGTCGTTGATTATCTGCGCCGCGACGGCACCCGTCAGCGTCTGGAACGGGAAGTCTATGACCGTGGTAACGGTGCGGTTATTCTGCTGTATAACCGTCAGAAAAACAGCGTCATTCTTATCCGTCAATTCCGTCTGCCGGTATATGTCAACGGTCATGACGGCTTTCTGATTGAAGCGGCCGCAGGTTTGCTGGAAGAGCGGGATCCGGTATCCCGCATCAAAGCGGAAGCAGAGGAAGAGACCGGTTTTCGCATTACCGATGTTGAAAACGTGTTTGAAGCCTTTATGAGCCCGGGATCAGTCACCGAGAAACTCTACTTTTTTATTGCCGAATACGAAGACAATAACCGGCAGACCGCCGGTGGTGGTCTGCCGGAAGAGGGCGAAGATGTGGAAGTACTGGAAATGCCGTTCCCGCAAGCCCTTGCCGCGATCCACAGCGGTCAAATTGTTGACGGTAAAACGATTATGCTGTTACAACACCTGGCGTTGTCGGGGAGAATGGGAAAATAATAATGAAAACAAAAAAATACCTCCCGCTGGTTTTGTCCCTGCTATTACCGTTGTCAGCTGTTGCCGCACAATTATCACCGGAAAATGTGGTATTGGATTTCTACCGCCTCAATTTGCAGGATCCGCCTTCTGATGGTTATACAAAAAGCCAGGATTTGTATGTCAGCCCGGCGTTGCAGGAAAGCATCAACGAATCCCTCAGTTGTAATTTTGATGGTCCGGACACCGACCAGGCGTTTTGTGACCAGCCGCGTCCCTGCAAAGAAACCGCGCATAGCTATATCTGTTTGTGGGGAGAACACTGGGTGGAAAATGATGTCAATTATTACACCAAGTCACAGGATTACCCTGATTCGTGGATAACAGAGCGGGCGGCACATACTGAATCACAAACTGCGGATGCGGCTACGGTGCGCATCACACTGGGTAAAGATCCGGAGCCGTTGCGGTCATTCCGGGTAAAACTGATTCAGCAAAACGGACAGTGGAAAATTGATAGTATTGTGATGCTTGAGTGAGACGCATGAGGTCATGCGGGCATCCGGTATATTATTTCGGTTATGATACTATAAAAACAGGAGCCGCACGCGGAGTACAGACGGGTACTGCCGTGAAGTGGTCACAGGATATTATGGCTTTACGGGAAAAAGACAATGCCATCGCCATTGCCGGCCTGGTCATTTTAACACTGATCTGGAGTTACAGCTGGATCGCCATGAAGCAGGTCACGCACTATATTGGTGCGTTTGACTTTACGGCGATGCGCTGTGTATTCAGCGCCATTATGCTATTACTGGTGCTGTATATCCGCGAACGCGCGATGGGGCGGAAAATCCGCTTTACACCATTCCGTTACACACTGGGGATAGCGGTTCTTCAGACCTGCGGTATGGTCGGGCTGGCACAATGGGCGCTGGTCAGCGGCGGTGCGGGAAAGGTGGCGATCCTCAGTTATACCATGCCGTTCTGGGTGGTGATTATGGCGGCAATGCTGTTAGGTGAACGGATGCGCCGCCTCCAGTATGCGGCTATTTCAGTTGCCGGTGCCGGGTTATTGTGTGTGATCCAGCCCTGGACCCTCGATTTTACCTCCATGAAAAGTGCTTTTCTGGCCGTGTCATCCGGGATCAGCTGGGGGGCGAGCGCGATTGTGGCGAAGAAACTCTACAGCCGCTATCCGCAGGTGGATTTACTCTCTCTCACCACCTGGCAGATGGTGTATGCCGCAATAATTATGACCGTCGTGGCATTGCTGGTGCCGCAGCGTGCAATTGACTGGCAGCCGTATGTTTTCTGGGCGCTGAGTTACAGTGCTATTCTGGCGACCGCCGTTGCCTGGAGTTTATGGCTGTTTGTGCTGAAAAAGTTACCGGCGGGTATTGCCAGCCTGAGCACACTGGCGGTGCCGGTCTGTGGTGTACTGTTTTCATGGTGGTTGCTGGGTGAGGAGCCGGGCAGTACAGAAACGGCCGGGATCGTGATGATTGTGCTGGCACTGGCGGTGATCAGTATCAAACGGACGAAAAAAACTGCCTGACATTTAGCGCACACTTCAGTTATCCGTCAGAAGAAGAACTGGTCATCAGCGGCCGGTGAACTGCTTAAGCTGGTCGGTCAGCAGCGTTTTGACCAGCCAGATGGCTTCTTCGCTGACTCTTGCTTTCAGTGCCGGGTCCGCAAACATCATCAGGCACAGTGACTCGGTTGCACCGAAAATCATCACGGATGTCCATTCCGGGATCCGGAAATTCTCCGGCAGCCAGCGCTGTAATGCACGTTGCAGGATCTGGCAGAAAAAATCCTGCACTTCGCGGCTGATCCCCGCATATTCAGGATAGGCTTTCAGTGCCGCCACGGTAGCATTGAAGGCTTCACCATCCTCTGCCATCACATCAAAATAAGTTGTGATAAAAACGGAAATGGCCTGATCGAGATCCGCTATCGGCTGCTCCATTCCGGCATTCATCCGTTCGGTCAGAACATCATCACTGTATTTGAACAATGCATGCAGCAGGGACTTGCGGTTGCCGAAATGTTTGTAGGTCACCGGCTTGGTCACGCCCGCCTTTTCCGCAAGGGTAATGAGGGTCAGGGCATCGGTGCCTTCCGCCAGGATAATACTGTTGGCGACATTGAGCAGCTGTATCTGGCGCTCGTCGCGCTGTAAACGTCCGGACAAATCTGCCTCCTCATTGATATTAACGTCGTTCTGTCTGCCGGAAAGTGTATCACAGAGTTCCCGGCTGCGGTCAGCTGACAGAAAAGATCGAAAAAAGGTCGGAAAGGTATTTACAAGTTACCAAAGGTAACATATAACTATACCAAAGGTAACTTACAACCGTTTCACCTGCAACCAGTAATCAGTGAGGATGTACCATGCCGTGGATTTTATTAATTACTGCCGGATTATTTGAAGTCGTCTGGGCATTTACCATGAAACAATCAGAAGGTTTCACCAAAGTGGGGCCGTCAGTGATCACCATTATTGCCATGCTGATAAGCTTCGGGCTGCTGGCAATGGCTATGCGGGCACTGCCGCTGGGGACGGCTTACACCATCTGGACCGGGATCGGCGCTATCGGTGCCTTTATCGTCGGGATTGTGGTGCTGGGCGAACCGGCAAACATGATGCGGATTATCGCCGGGGTATTAATTATCTCCGGGCTGGTGATGATGAAATTAGCCAGCCCGGCATAAAAAATTCAGTACTGTGTTTCCTGCCGGCAGATATTGCCGGCTGAGATTGCAGACAAAGCAGGATAAAACGTGGTTTTTCCTGCTTTGTGTTATCAGCCGAAAATCAATAAATTGATTTTCCTGGTTTATTTTTACAACCTCTGTCGGACGTCGCCAACCCCTGCGGGTTTGTCAACGGCCAGAGCCGGTCAGTGATGACCGGCTATTTATTACAGCAGGGGCAGTTCACGCGCCGGGATCACGTCTTTCATCACCAGGGTGGAAGTCAGGCGCTGAACCCCCGGCATGGCAGCCAGGCGGCTGTCATATAATTTCTGAAAGGCATCGATATCTTTGACCACAACCGTCAGCATATAGTCCGGATCGCCAAACAGCCGTTTGGCTTCGATAATCTGCGGGATATCCGCCACTGCTGTCTCAAATTTGCTCATACTTTCCTGGTTGCCGTCTTTCATCGTGACAAACACCAGTGCGGAGAAATTCAGCCCCAGCACGCGCGGATCAAGCTGTGCGCGGTAATCGCAGATAGCCCCGGATTGTTCCAGCGCTTTCAGCCGCCGGTGGCAGGGGGATAAACTCAGACCCACGCGATCTGCCAGTTCAGTGACAGTTAATCGCCCGTCGAGTTGTAATTCAGAAAGAATCTTCCTGTCAAAGCTGTCCATTGATGATTTTCTCCCTAAAATAAGGTAAATCAGGGTCTGATTAGCAAGCACATTCTACCCGAATACAGATATTCTTCCTATCAGTTTCCGGTACAGGACAGAGGTATGCGGGAACTGGTTTCTGAAAAATGTCAGATATGCCGGCAACCGCCCCCGCCGGGTCTGACGAAAACAAAAAGCCCCGTTTCATGGCTCTGAAACGGGGCTTTTCTTATTGGCAGAACGGGGATCAGTTGTTTTCTGATTCAATACCACGGCTGCGCAGGTATTCATCGTAACTGCCGGTAAAGTCAGTGACTTTCTCCGGTGTGATTTCGATGATGCGGGTCGCCAGGGAGCTGACGAACTCACGGTCATGGGAAACAAAGACTAACGTTCCCTGATATAACTCCAGTGCCATATTCAGGGATTCAATGGATTCCATGTCGAGGTGGTTGGTCGGCTCATCCATAATCAGAATGTTGGGTTTGGTCATCATTAACTTACCAAATAACATCCGGCCTTTTTCCCCCCCGGATAACACCTGTACGGATTTTTTAATGTCATCCTGGGAGAACAGCAGGCGGCCCAGCACACTGCGGACAGACTGCTCATCATCACCCGGCTGCATCCACAGACTCATCCAGTCAAAAACGGTCATATCAACGTCAAAATCGGTGGCGTGATCCTGCGCGTAATAACCGATATTGGCGTTTTCAGACCATTTATAACGGCCGGTATCCGGTGTCAGTTCGCCGACCAGGGTTTTCAGGAAGGTGGATTTACCCACACCGTTCATACCCAGTACCGCCACTTTTTCGCCCACTTCCATCATCATATTGACGTTTTTGAACAGCGGGGCGTTACCGTCGTAACCTTTGGACAGGTTTTCCATTTCCAGCGCATTGCGGAATAATTTTTTATCCTGCTCAAAGCGGATAAACGGGTTCTGACGGCTGGAGGCTTTAATCTCGGTCAGCTGAATTTTTTCAATCTGTTTGGCGCGGGAAGTCGCCTGGCGGGATTTGGAGGCATTTGCGCTGAAACGGCTGACAAATGACTGCAATTCACTGATTTGTGCTTTCTTCTTCGCGTTATCCGCTAACAGACGTTCACGCGCCTGGGTAGCGGCAAACATATATTCATCGTAGTTGCCCGGATGCACATTCAGACTGCCGTAGTCCAGATCAGCCATGTGCGTACACACCATATTCAGGAAGTGACGGTCATGGGAAATGATGATCATGGTGCTGTTGCGCGCATTCAGCGTCTGCTCCAGCCAGCGGATGGTGTCGATATCCAGGTTGTTGGTCGGTTCGTCAAGCAGCAGAATATCCGGATCCGCAAACAGGGCCTGCGCCAGCAGCACACGCAGTTTCCAGCCGGGAGCCACTTCACTCATCGGGCCGTTATGCTGTTCCAGCGGGATCCCCACACCCAGCAGTAATTCACCGGCGCGGGATTCCACGGTGTAGCCGTCCATTTCAGCAAACTGCACTTCGAGATCCGCCACGCGCATGCCGTCTTCTTCGCTCATTTCCGGCAGGTTGTAGATGCGGTCACGCTCCTGTTTGACTTCCCACAGTTCGGTGTGACCCATAATGACGGTGTCGAGAACAGAAAATTCTTCATAGGCGAACTGATCCTGTTTCAGTTTACCCAAACGTTCGTTCGGGTCGAGAAACACGTTGCCGCTGCTCGGTGCCAGATCACCGCCGAGAATTTTCATAAAGGTGGATTTACCGCTGCCGTTTGCGCCGATCAGGCCATAGCGGTTACCGCCGCCGAATTTGACAGAGATATTTTCAAACAGCGGCTTGGCGCCGAACTGCATCGTAATATTGTTGCTGATTAACAAGACGAATACTCATAAGTTAAAGGAGAAAAATAAACGGCGGGCATTATGCCACAGATGAGCGGCGAGGCACAGATGTATAAAAAAAGGGCGGTGACCCGGCAGGCCACCGCAGCACATATTATTGTGAGTTCGGATCCATAGCATAGATTTCACCGGATTCATCTTCCGGCAGGCCGTAATTCAGAACATCATAGATCCCCAAATCGGTTTTACAGACCTTTTTATTGATGACTTTATCGCCTTTGTAGACTGCCAGACCGGTAAATTCCCAACCGCGGCCCATTCCGCTGTATACCACATAGTTAAACGGACCATTTTCAAAGCGGATATACGCCGAACCACCGCCGATAAACATGGTTTGTCCGACATAAACACCATTTTTCGCATTACCTTTCACCGGCAGAGTGATCTCCGGTTTTGCCAGCGTCCCGTAGCGGTACACCGGTGTTTTGCCTTTTTCCACCACCACACTGACGTATTTATTATTTTCCAGCTGGCAGGTAAACTCCTGAGCCAGTGCCGGGGCTGACAGCAGCCCGGTGACGACCATCCCGATAAGATACTTTTTCATTTTTCTGCCTTTACAGGTTATTGTCCGGAGTCCGGTGTGTCATTACTGTTTATGACCGGCTATTTATTACCATAAAAATGAATTTATTTCCGGTTTTCCGGAACAGGATAAGCAGATATGCCATGGACTTTTGCACATCCGGCGGTTGTTTTTCCGCTGAAACACTCCCGTTTCGGGCGGTGGCTGAATCTGCCCGCATTGATTACGGGCAGTGTATCACCGGATTTGCTGTATTCTTTCGGGATGTACCGCGCAGCAGATAAGGCGCATCATTTTACCGGCTGGTTTTATACCGGATTACCGGTCTGTCTGGCAGTTTTGTTCATTTTTCACTGTTTATCCGCGCCGCTGAAAACCGTGTTGCCGTTTCCGGTGACAGACCCGCTGACCCGTTCCCTGCGGAAAAATACCATTATTGTGTTGTCTCTGTTTATTGGTGCGGCGACACATATTATCTGGGATGCATTTACCCATGAAACCGGCACGATGGTGCGGGCGCTGTCCGTTTTGCAGGTACCGTTGTTGCACGGTATGACGGACGGGCAGGAGATTGCGGTCTATAAAGTGTTGCAGCATCTGGGATCGCTGTTGGGCAGCGGTTATCTCTGCCTGAAATTCGCACAGTATCAGCGGGCACTGCCGGAGGCAGAAAAACGCGGGAATCTTATCCGGCTTATCCGTCTGATTGCGCTGGCTGTTCTGGCGGCGTTGTGTACTGCACCGCTGGCCTGTCGTCTGGCACAGACAACCGCCGGTGTTCATATAAATCGTTTTGTCTTTTATGAATTGTCGCTTTCTGTCTCCTTTTTTGCCGCTTTTGTTGTTTTGGCGGCACTTTTTCAGGTTATCAGAAAGCATTAATACGTTATGATCGCGGATTCAATTTTGCAGCACTGAGGAAAATAAACCGTGGCGATTTGGGTGGATGCGGACGCCTGTCCGAAAGTTATCAAAGAGATCCTTTACCGGGCAGCAGATCGGGAAAAAACAGACGTTACCTTTGTGGCTAATCAGCGGCTGGTGGTTCCGCCGTCACCGTTTTTAAAAACATTGCAGGTCTCTGCCGGGTTTGATGTCGCCGATAATGAAATTGTCCGTCGTGTACAGAAAGATGACCTTGTTGTCACCGCTGATATTCCGCTGGCTGCCGAAGTGCTGGAGAAGGGCGCGGTGGCACTGAACCCGCGCGGCGAACGTTACACCCCGGCGACGATTCGTGAACGCCTGACCATGCGTGATTTTATGGATACTATGCGGGCTTCCGGTATTCAGACCGGCGGTCCGGCGGCGCTGAATCAGCGGGATCGCCAGCTGTTTGCCAATGAACTGGATAAATGGTTTTTACAGCGCAAAAAACGCACACCATCCGCCTGAACGCCTCTCTGTTATTAATATCTTCATAAAGCGCGGGTTGCTGCTGTGGCATCCGGCGTTTTATTTACCCCTCATTGTAACAGTTTCTTAATCAACCCCGGATTACAGCCTTATTCACTATAATAACGATGGTTTACAATATTTACAGCTGGTTACACTACAGAATATCCGGTCTGCATTCTGCACATCACCTCGTTAAATCCGACACTTTGTATCGGGTATTCCTGATAAAGCTTATCTTAAGTCCCGTTATTATTAACATAACACTATATTCATTAACATTATAATGATAATTGTTATAATTAGCGTGCTATTTAATTAAAAAAATGCCACACAAATATTACAGATAATGATGAGGCTTTAGATGAAAATCTCACGCAGAAAGTTAATTTTAGGGGTTGGTGCTGCCGGCGTTCTGGCGGGTGGTGCTTCAGTATTAGTGCCTATGGTTCGCCGCGACGGCAAATTTGTTGAATCGACTTCACGCGCAAAACATGTTGACGGCACCGAAGGTGCATTACCGAAAGAGTCCGATGCCGTGATTATCGGCGGCGGTATGATGGGGATCATGACAGCGATTAACCTGGCGGAAAGAGGCATGAGCGTCACCGTCCTGGAAAAAGGGGAAATCGCAGGTGAGCAGGCAGGACGGGCTTACAGTCAGATCATCAGCTACAAAACATCCAAAGAAATCTTCCCGCTGCACCATTACGGTAAAATGTTATGGCGCGGTATGAACGAGAAAATCGGGGCAGATACCAGCTACCGCACTCAGGGCCGTGTTGAGGTACCGTCAGGCGCGGAAGATCTCGCAAACTCACAGGCCTGGGTTGAAAATGCCAAAGAGTGGGCGGCAGATTTTGAAGCGCCGCTCAATACTCGCTTTATTCAGGGTGACGAACTGAAAAAACGCCTGGTTGATGCCAAAACTGACTGGCCGATTGCCGGTTTTGAAGAAGATTCAGGCAGTGTTGACCCGGAAACAGGTGTACCGGTGCTGGCGCAGTATGCCAAATCCCTGGGCGTGAAAATTTACACCAACTGCGCGGTACGCGGTATTGAAACCGCCGGCGGTAAAGTCTCTGATGTGGTCACCGAGAAGGGCGCTATCAAAACCGCTCATGTGGTACTGACCGGCGGTATCTGGTCACGTTTGTTTATGGGTAATCTGGGCATTGATATCCCGACGCTCAACGTTTATCTGTCACAACAGCGTGTTTCCGGCGTTCCGGGGGCACCGCGCGGTAACGTGCATCTGCCGAGCGGCATTCACTTCCGCAAACAGGCGGACGGCACTTATGCCGTGGCACCACGTATCTTCACCAGTTCCGTGGTGAAAGACAGCTTCCTGCTGGGGCCGAAATTCCTGCATCTGCTGGGCGGTGGTGAACTGCCGCTGGAATTCTCTATCGGTGAAGATCTGTTTAACTCCTTCAAAATGGCGACATCCTGGAACCTGGATGAAGTCACGCCGTTCGAGACTTACCGCATCGCGACCGCCACACAGAATACCGAACACCTGGATGCGGTATTTGCCCGCATGAAAGCGGAATTCCCGGTATTTGAACAATCGAAAGTCGTTGAACGCTGGGGCGCGGTCGTCGCACCAACCTACGACGAACTGCCGATTATTTCTGAAGTGAAAGAGTATCCGGGTCTGGTGATCAACACCGCGACTGTCTGGGGTATGACAGAAGGTCCGGCATCCGGTGAGATCACCGCGGACATCGTGACTGGTAAAAAACCGGTTATTGACCCGGCTCCGTTTAGTCTTTCACGTTTTAGTTAATTTTCTGATTACTTACGTTGATACTATTAAGAGGCTTAATATGCGTTATAAAAGTTTACTGTTAGCTCTTCCGCTGGTCTGGGGCGTGGCTCATGCGTCAGAAGGTGTTGTTCATCATAAACTGAACGGTATGCCTATCTCTGAATCTGTGGAAATCAGCAGCAGCAAAGATATTATTTTCCTCAGCGGCAAAGTACCGACCAAAATGTCCAAAGACGCGCCGGAAGGTGTTCTGGCGTCATACGGTAATACTGAAGCACAGACCATCAATATCATGGAACAGATCAAAGCTCACCTGGCTGAGCTGGGCCTGGAAATGAAAGACGTGGTGAAAATGCAGGTCTTCCTGGTCGGTGGTGAAGAGACTAACGGTACGATGGATTTCGCTGGCTTTATGGCCGGTTATTCCAAATACTACAATGATAAAGATTCCGGTAATAAATTACCGGCGCGTACCACTGTTCAGGTTTCAAAATTAGCAAACCCGGCATGGCGTGTAGAGATCGAAGTGACCGCTGTCCGTCCGTAATCGTATCCGTGTGTTAACAGCGGGTTTGCCTCCGGAAGGAGCAAACCCGTTTTTTATTGAGGAATAAAGATATATAACAGGCCTTCGGATGATGGTTTTTTATGTCAGAGAGCCGGAAGTCAGACACGAAAAATCCGGTTATCACCGGTTGGCAGTTCAATCGTCAGACGGAGTGTTCCGCCCATGGCCTCAATATAGCGTTTCAGAGTTGCCAGTTTGACGTCATTACCGCGCTGCTCAATCTGAGTGACAGCAGGTTGTGATATACCAAGAGTAGTTGCCAGCATTTTCTGAGAGATATGAAGTTCTTCTCTGAGAAGTTGCAGCCCGGTTTCAAGAACCAGCTCATCAGTCAGTCGTTTTATCCGCTCACGGCTCTCCGGTGGTTGAGCGGCTATTACTTCCTGTAATGTTTTCATCGGTTTATTCCTTTGCTGTTGCAAGATATGAGGAAAATAAGACTGTCCACACAACTCACCATCCATAAGTTATGACTTATATAAGTTAATAAGCCCGGGCTTATATGTCAATGCTGTATTTTGATACAACATTTCTGAATAAGCCCGCATGAAAGATAAAAATGAGGACAGTAACTATATGACTTATAATGGTTAATTCAATACCCTGTCTCCGCCTCAATGTCCAGCACTGTGCCGTCTTGCTTTTCAGTGAAAAGATACCGGTATTCTTCAATGGCAACGCGGTGAGTGACAATCATTTCCAGTTTGTCCGGTGACAGCCAGTGGTAACGGATCTCTGCGTCCGCCGTCTGGTAGGTCATGTCTTTCCCGGGCAGGGATTTTTTCAGATCTTCAGGCTGATAAAAATCGTTCCGGTAACGGGAATAGACTCCGCGGATATTTTGTTTAATAAAGAAACAGCGGTATGTATTCAGACCGTCATAAACTTCGCCTTCATTAAGCTGGCGGCATGACGCATACAGATTATCTTGTGTTTTCTCCGCATAACCGGCGGAGGCGGGCAGCAATAAAAACAGTGCAAAAACAGAGAACAGCCGGTGTGTCATCATGATATTTCTCTCCCTGAATAACCGGCTGATCGTAACACAGGTTTACCATTCCTTCACATCCGGGTCGGCTTTGGTGACGGAGGTCAGTTTTGCCAGACGCGATAACAATGCTTTTTTCAGTTCATCGATAAAGGTGTACATCACCGGTACAAAAAACAGGCTGAGAACCGTGGATCTTATCAGCCCGCCGATAACCGCGACCGCCATCGGAGCGCGGAACCCTCCATATCACCGCACTCCGGTTGTGACGCTGTCACAGGAAGATTTTGATATTCCGGCAGAGTAATGACCGGTGCAGATCGGACTGTTTGCGGATGCGTTACACTGACCCGCTCATCATCCGCCCGGCTGGCAGGTGATACAGAAGATAAAAAGAGTGTGGCCACTATCAAAACGCGGTTTTTCATCATGGTACAATTTCCGTCCGGAAGCATTGCCCGCTAAAATAAGCTAAATAGTCTGGTTTTCCGTAAACACGCGTTAAGCCGCGATTTTTCGTTAAGCTGAATTACGTTTTACAGGGGAGAAACCCGTTATGGATCCGCTGCACAGCATTGCCGTCACGCTTTTTCTGTTTGTCCTGACCTTTTTCAATCCCGGAGCAAATCTGTTTATTGTGGTGCAGACCACATTGAGTTCCGGACAAAAAGCCGGGTTGACCTGCGGTTACGGCGTGGTGCTGGGTAATGCGATTTACTCGGGGCTGGGATTATTCGGGCTGGTCACGCTGATGCATGAGTTCGGGGCTTTTTTTTCGCTGATTAAAGCAGCGGGCGGCGCTTATCTGTTGTGGTATGCGGTAACGGTTTTCCGTAACCGGACGCAGCTGAATCTCAATACCGACAGTACATTACCGGCACAGCATGCGCTGCGTTATTTCCGGCGCGGGCTGATTTCTGATCTCTCTAATCCGCAGACCATCCTTTTTTTTATCAGTATTTTCTCGGTCACACTGACACCGCAAACGCCGTTGTGGGCAAAAATCACCCTGTGGTTTGGTATTATCACGGTATCACTTATCTGGCGTATTATTCTCTGCCGCACATTTTCCCTGATCTCCGTGCGCCGCACCTATTCCCGCATTCATCGTGTGGTCGGTAAAGTGGTGGGCGTGTTACTCGGCGCACTCGCGGCCCGTCTGATCTATCAGGGGGCTGCGGAGTTGTTCCAACAAAATTGATATCTGTATTGGCGATTATAAAAGATGACCCTGATTCACCCTTTATGGTGTACTTACATCCTCATATGTGTGTTTTGACATATCCTATTAGCTGAACGGTAATAGAAAAGGGTGCTTGCATCACCTGGCCCGTCAAAAAGAGAAAATGTGGGGGTTACCCTCCACAAAGCCACACTATCTATCACACGATAGTGTAGCCTGAACTACTGTACCCCCATTGCTAAAATTTAGTGAACATAAACGATCACGCATTAACAACGAAAAGCACAGAACTGTGATACACACAGCAATCAGCCCCATAAGGGCAAATTTGCTCATTCCTCTTGACTCCTTGGGTAAAAGGAGACATCATCTAATTGATGGTTAGTAGACTGCCTCGGATTGAGATTAACATCGCAATTCGGGGCTTTCGTCTTTCTGGTTCAAGGCTATGCCTGAACCGAAATGATTCAAGCACCCGAGCCAATACTAGCAGCTTATTATTAAGATACATACTGTTAATTCATAATGGAAACATCATATCTTAACTCTGTTGCTAACTTTTTCTGAGATAAAAACATCACAATGTAAAATGTTCAATGCAAATTACGAACAAATCCATAAAGATTATCTAAATACACATCACAAACATTATTAAAAAATAATCAATAAAGCAATCAATTACTCCGTAACTAACTGATTACTAGTTGCTATTTTCATTTTCCGCCTTGGTTATTTTCTTGTGGAATAAAAAGCGATAATTAAAAGATTATTTTATAACTTAACTAAAGTCACTTTAATAAATAATTTTAAAAAATTAATTTACTCATTGGGTTTGTTAAATATATCGTTCACTATTTCGTAATGGTTATTATCTATTTAAAATCAGACTTAGTTATGCAGGCTAATAGCTTTACAAGAACAACGTATTTCCAAAATGTATAAATCATTCCTACTTTTACCGCGTATCAAGCTGAAATAATTTTGCAACAAAAAAGCCGGATCTATCATGAGTATAAATACGCGCACAAGTGTTTTCTGATGATAAATACCTGTGCTACCCTTTACTCGGTTAAATATACATTTAATGTAGTAACTTAAAATCTTTTCCGGTTTGTGGGAATGTATACAGTCCGAGGCACCAGAATCGACCTTAAATTTTTTTAGAATTTTTGCCGTAATGGAGGCTCTGATGGGGGAGTTAGTTTCGCGTGACACCGTAATAAGTGTTCCCGATGTCAATAACATCACGAAAAATACCAGTAATCCAGCCACGAGCTACTTGTTAAGATTGCGATCCAAACAAAGCCAAAAAACAATGCGTTCATGCCTGAGCTCGGTGGTGAAAATGTTTCGTGCTGTGGACCCGTTTACTTTTGATTGGTCTGTCATGGATCGGGATTCAGTCCAGTTGGTGCTTCAGAAGTTAATACTGGAGAAAAAGACTCCTAATAGTATCAACCTGATCCTGAGTGCGATTAAAGGGGTGGCTGAAGAAGCCAGAGCATCACGAGTCATAGACAGTGATACCTATCAGGATATTAGAAGCATACGGCGTATTCGGGGCAATCGGGTTGGTCGGGGGCGCTCACTGAATCGTAGCGAAATAATTGCTATTTATCAGTACCTTGATAGCCTAAACACCGCAGCCTCTATACGTGATGCGGCGATAGTTTCGATAATGCTGGGCTGTGGTTTACGGCGTGCAGAAGTGACTTTATTAGATATTGAAGATATTAATTTCGATAATTATGCCGTGAAAATCATGGGGAAGGGGAATAAAGAAAGAACCAATTTTATGCCAAATGACACTCTGCGGCGTACCCGCTTATGGATAGAAACCGTCAGAGGTGATCATGCTGGTGCAGTTTTCACCCGTATACGTAAAAATGAAGATGTGACATGCGATAGAATAACCACTGATGGTTTGCGCTATATTATTGAAAAATTGGTAAAAGATTCAAATTCAGCGTCATTTACACCCCACGACTGCCGCCGAACCTATGGAACGAAACTATTAGAGCTCGGCGAGGACCTGTTAACTGTCAGGGAAGCTATGGGGCACAGTAGTGTTGCTACTACACAGCGATATGATAAACGAGGTGTAACACGCTTAGAAGCTGCTGCACGTAATCTTCAATACTGAACGATGATTCTCTATGGCAACTCGAGTTGTACAACATGTGATATTAAACGTTTTAGAAAAATACAAAGAGCAAATAATCCATATATCCGCTGATGAAAAACCGCGTTAAAGGAAACAATGACTGCTTCTGGTACATCAGCTCATTTTGCCGCTTTATTTCAGGCGCGTTACTGGCTGCCGGAGCCTGGTTTTAATCAGCCGCGCGGCGCTATCCACGCTGTGCGCGCGCCGACAGTGGCACTGCGGTGCAGTGCGGTGTGGCTCAGACAAAAAGCACTGACCCCGGCAAATTCCTGCGAATACCAGGCACCGCCACGCATCAGTGCCCGCTCCCCGTAATTACGCAGGTAAATCTGGTCAGTCTGCGGTTTTTCTCCGTACGGCGCGAGTCCGTTCAGTTGTAACAGATGCGGTACCGGCAGATTACCGGCTGTTTTCATGCTGAAGAACGGGCCGTCGAGCAGTCCCGGCGGATAGCTGTTGTCAGCCGGGGAGCCGTTATAATGTGTCATATTTTCTGACAGCACTGGTGTGCCGCCGTTGCCGGTCAGACAGGCAGACGGCGAATCATATTTTGCCGTCCTGGGGCTGCCGGGCTCACAATATTTCCCGCTCTGCATATTGACTGCCTGCCATAACAGCGGCGCATCTGCCGGCAATTCACTGATATCATTATCACGGATAAGCTGAATCTCACCTGCTATCAGCCGGACGCCGGTCTGCCATTCCCACAGATTTCCGCACAGGTCGCTGATCCCGGTCAATTGCTGATTATGATACCAGTCCGGATGGGGTGAACCGGTCAGTGTGTTGGCTTCCCCGCAGAGGTCACCGGCGGGTTTGCCGTCAATCCGTACCGCGCTTTGCTCCGGATGACGCAGGCTGCGGCCATAATCGGTATTACCGTCCGGAATAACATTCTGCTGATCAATACAATGCATCAGTGCCGCCCATTCCGCATTACTGCTGAGATGAAATCCCGTTCCGGTCTGCTGCGCCAGTTGCCGGAATGTCGCCAGATCCAGGTGACAGGCCGGTGCTTTTCCCGGCTGACTGATAAGCTCGTCGTCATGCAGGCTGCCCGGGTAGCAGGCATAGAAAAAGGCATCAATTATCCGTCCGTTCACACGAAATGCCGGATGCAGAGCAGGAAGATCATCACGACAAATCTGATACATAAAATTCGGCTGACCTTTGGCGGAATAAATCACGGTCCGCCGTCCCTGACTCTCTTTCTCTGTTTTGACCCGCAGTGCATCGGGTGAAAAAATTGTTGTCATCAATATTATCCTTATCGTTATGATTCCGGGCGCAGTGATACCCAGTAACCCGGCTGCCACGGCACCGGCAGAAACTGCTGATAAAATTTACGGAATACCGCGTCAGCATCAATATCCGCAAACAGTGCCGGATGCAGCCAGGCGGCGAATTTCAGGACTGCGATAAAGCCGAAAGGGCTGTCATAGAAAGCGTGCCAGATGGCATAACACGCCCGTTGTTGTACGGCGGCGAGGGTTTTAAAGGCGGGGCGTTTCATCAGAACAGCCAGCTGTTTTTCCGCCACTGCAAGATCAGCCCCCGGGCCGAGCCCCACCCAGTCACCGCCGGGGTTATAGCTCTGCCATTGCCCGCCGGTGACAATCACTTTCTCCGGCCGGGTATGGATGATGGTTTCCTGATTCAGCGTCCCGTAGGTGCCGTCAATATAATCCGCACCAATATTCTTACCGCCCGCACAGGTCAGAAATTCCGCGAAATTGCCGTTACCGTAGGCATAACAGCACTCCGCACTGAATCCGGCGGCGCGTTCCAGCAGAACCGGTACCGGGCGGTAAGGTGCGGCAGCCAGCCGCGATGTCACGAGAGCAAGATGTGAGTGAATAAAGGCGATCATCTCAGCGGATCTGTCCGGCACACCAAGAACAGTACCCATAATGGCGATACTGCGCGGCGTGTTTTTCAGCGGACTGATACTCATATCCAGTACAACAATCTGTATCCCGGCGCGTTCCAGTAATGCGCTGATCCCGCCGGTTTCCATGGCGGAAAATGTACCGGTGGTGACAAAAATAATATCAGGGTGCAGATCAACAATGGTTTCTGTGTTTGCCTGTGCTCCGGTCAGTGGTGCAAGGTGAGGCAGGGCAGTCAGTGCCGGAAACGCCCGGCAGTATTGCTGATAGCTCAGTCCGTCCGCATGGCGGAATGCTGCCGGGATCGCCGTCAGTTTTTCTGTCAGCTGTTTTCCGGTCAGTGAGGCGTACAGAAACATCAGGGAGGCATCTGCCACATAGATCCGCTGTGGTGTGATCCGGCAGTTAATCTGTCGTCCGCGTATATCGGTAATGAACGGCTGTTCCGGTGCGGCGGATAGTCCGCCCGGCAGTGCAGCCAGTGCGGAAAACAGCAGGCTGTGTTTCAGCAGATTTCGTTTCAGATGATCCATAGTGTCACCGCTCTCAGAAGAAATAATTGAGGGTGGCGACAACGGTGCGGTCATTGCCGATACTGCAATAAGTGGAACTGGTACAGCCCGCCACATAAGACGTATTGGCGATATTGCTGATGGTGACACCCAGCTCCATCCCACTCAGTTCCGGTGTCAGCGCGTCCATCTGATAACGCAGGCTGAGATCCCCCAGCCAGACAGCAGGCACAGTAAAGCTGTTGGTGTTATCCCCCTGCGTCGCACCGAGATAGCGGACACCGGCACCGATCAGCGCGCCGTCAAGATAACGTCCGTGAAAGCGGTAATCCGCCCAGAGTGAGCCGCTGTGACGCGGCACCTGAACTGGGCGTTTATTCAGTACGGATTTGTCATCCGATTCGGTGATCACATTATCGGTAAAAGCATAACCCAGCATAACATTAAGTGACGGTGTCACGGACATGTGACTCTCAAACTCCAGCCCGCGGGAGCGGACTTTGCCGGTCTGGTTATAGTAATCCGGGTTTTTCGGGTTATGGGTGGTGACATTTTTCTGTGTCAGCTCATACACCGCGAGGCTTGCCATAATATCGCCGTTATCACTCAGGTATTTTACCCCGGCTTCTTTCTGGTCAGATTCTGTCGGCACAAATGCCTTGCCGTCTGCGTCTGTTCCCAATACCGGATCAAAGCTGTCGGAGAGACTTATCCAGGGAGAAAAACCGTTGCCGAACGTGTAGGTCAGCCCGGCACGGTGACTATAAGCCGAAGTATCATTTTTCTCTGTTGTTCCGCTGAAGTTGTTAGTGGTTTTCAGTGAAGAATCATCATAACGACCGCTTAAAATCAGGCTCCATTGCTGCCAGCGCAGATGATCCTGTACATAAACACCATAGCGCCGGTAAGTCTGTCCGGTGGAGGTGGATGAGGTCATGTGCGGCGTAAACTGCGGGCGGTAGTGAGAACCGTACGGATCAAATGTTACCGTTTGTGAGCCTGACCAGTCCTTATCCAGCTTGCCGGTCTGAAGATCGAAACCGGTCAGAATTTCATGGGATACCGGGCCGGTGAGGGTTTTGTAAATCAGCTGATTATCCGCCGCCAGGGTTCTGGCCCGGGACGGGGAATCCTGATATACCGCGGTCAGCAAACGTCCGTCCTGCACAAATCCGCGCGTAAAATCACGGCGGATATGGGTTTTCACATCCGCATAGCGGAGGTTCTGCTTCAGTGTCAGTGAATCCGATACCTGCCAGCTGATCAGTGAAGTGACAGATTGCTGTGTCCGGGCCGATTTTTCATGATCCGGATTACTGTAGTTGCGGTGCCTGTCCGGAGAGCCATAAGGCGACGGCAACAGGCCGAGGGCAGCGGCGGGAAGGGTGTTGTAGTAACCGACATAAGGATCATGCTGATAGACACCGGCCCCTGTCCAGCTCAGGTTATTCAGAGGCTGCCAGGTGACGGACGGTGCTATCAGGTAACGGGACTGTTTAGTATTTTCAATCTGTGAACCGGATGATGCCGCCGAGCCGGTCATCCGGTAAAGCCAGGTTTCATCCTCATTCAGTGCGCCGGTGCTGTCAAAACGCAGTGCATTGTTATCATAATTCCCGCTCTGAAACTGAATCTGATGGGATTCTTCCGCCCGGGGCAGCCGCGACTGCATGTTGATCACACCACCGGCACCACCCTGACCATACAGGGCAGACGACGGGCCGTGAACCACCTCTACGCTATCCAGCACCCAGGAATCAACCTGTGCGCCCCAGATCCCGCTGTTACCCGCGACCCGCAGGCCGTCGAGATAATAATCCGCATCAAACCCGCGCATTTTGGAAAAATCAATACCGTTGCCGAAGGCACCGTATTTTTCACTGGTTACCCCGGCACTGTAGCGCAGTGCTTTGCTGAGCGATTCACCTGGCAGGGTATCGAGCTGATCACGGCGGATCACTGAGACAAATTGCGGCGTTTCCACCAGCGAGGCAGTGCCTTTTGTTGCCGAGGACTGGCGCAGGGCACCATAGCCGCGCGGTTCATAATGAACATCATCCGCAGCGGTGACATACACCACATCCTCCTGTTCCGCTGAAGCAAGCGGGGCAGACAGCAAAGAGGCAGAAAAAACAGATGTCATAACGACAGGGTAAGAGCGTAGTAATCGGTGCATGAGGATTGTCTCAGTTGATCAGAACAGCGGCAGCATATACGTTGACTGACCGACAGTCAATAATGATGGTAATTATTTTCATTTGCATTTGAAAAATCAGGATTGAAGGGACACAGAATTTCGCTATAGTGGGGCGGGCTCCATCACCCAACGGATCGGGAAATGACAAAAAATACACTGAATAACACAGAACTGCCCGCACAGGGCGGTATAAAAATCTATCTGAGAAACGGGCTGTATTTTGTGCTGTTTTTAATGGCAGTACAGTTACTGACCACACTGACCGGCGGGAGATTAACCGCATTGGGCATTGAGCCGCGTACGGTTAACGGACTGTTCGGTATTTTCCTTGCACCTTTTATTCACAGCAGTTGGGGGCATTTATTCAGTAATCTGCCGCCGCTGTTAATTCTCAGTGTGCTACTGATGATCCCGTCGGTGAAACATTATATTAAGGCATCCCTGTTTATTATTATTGTCGGCGGGTTGCTGGTCTGGCTATTCGGGCGGACGGCGGTGCATGTCGGGGCGAGCGGCTGGATCTTCGGCTTGTGGGCATTACTGATTTATCAGGGAATTTTTCGCCGTAAACCACTGGATATTATTATCGGCATTCTGGTGCTGATTTATTACGGCGGCATGATCAGCGGACTGTTTCCGGGACAGCAATTCGTCTCTGTTGAGTCCCATCTGAGCGGCGCAGTGGCAGGGGTTTTATTTGGCTGGCTGCAATACCGCAAACGGAAACAGAACAACAAACCGGCATAACACTCTGCCGGGTGTTATCACCCGGCATCATTATCTGTCAGCCCCGGATGCGGGATGTCAGACCTTTCAGGAAATAACGCAGCAGCTGATCACCGCAGTCGCGGTAATTTTTATGATCCGGATTGCGGAACAGGGCGCTGATTTCCGGTTTTGACACCCGGAAGTCGGCACGCTGAAAAATATCAGCCATATCTGTATCCTTCAGTTCAAACGCAACGCGCAATTTTTTCAGGATAATATTGTTGGTCAGACGGGCATCCACCGCCGGTACCGGACGGCTCTCATCTTTGCCGCGGCGGAAAATAATCAGTCCGTTGAGAAAATGACCGGTCACATTATCATCACAAAGCTGATAATCCGCTTCGTCTTCTTTTTTCAGCCAGTCGCTCATCTGCGCTTTGGTGACAGTTAATCCGGCAAGTCCGGTGATTTCGGCCATTTTTGCGTCACTCAGATCCAGCATGTAGCGGACACTGCGCAGAACATAGTTATTCAGCATAAACAGGGGTTATCCATGGAGGGAGTTATAAACCCTGCAATACTAGTGATTATCCGTCCGCATTTCAATGAAATCCGCTGGTTGGAAGTGGATTAATGGCGGTGATATAGTAGGTTTTTCCGTTCAGTCATGAGGTTACTATGTCATTGTCCCGCGCATTTGCCACCACACTGCTTGCCGCTGCCTGCTCCGCTTATGCTGCCGACCCGGCAGATCTGATGATAACAGACGGCACTGTGCTGACCATGAACCCGGACAATACGGTGTTTGAGCACGGTACCGTGGTGGTCAGTGACGGCAAAATTGTCGCCGTCGGCGGCCCTGAGCTGACAGCGAAATATCAGGCAAAAAAAGTGCTGGATGTAAACGGTGATATTGTGATGCCGGGGCTGATAAACACCCACACTCATGGCTCGATGACGGTTTTCCGCTCTCTCGGGGATGATGTGCCGGATCGCCTGCACCGCTATATTTTCCCGCTGGAAAATAAACTGGTTTCCCGCGATATGGTGCGCACCGGCGCCAATCTGGCCAATATCGAAATGATTAAAGGCGGTGTGACTACCTATGCCGATATGTATTATTTCGAAGATGAAGTTGCGAAGACCGTGGATAAGGCGGGTTTACGCGCCGTGCTGGGGGAAACCATTATTAATTTCCCGGTTGCGGATGCACAGACCCCGGAAGAAGGGATCGCGTATGCGGTGCGCTTTATCAATGAATACAAAGATCATCCGCGCATCACACCGGCATTTGCCCCGCATGGCCCGTATACCAATACCACTGAAAACTTACAGAAAATCGCGGCATTGTCTGAAGAACTGAATGTGCCGGTGATGATCCATCTGGCAGAAACTGACCGCGAAAAAGACGAGATCGCCAAACGCACCGGCGGGAAAAGCCCGGTGCAGTATATGGCGGATATCGGCGTGCTGAATAACCGCCTGTTGGCGGCACATGTGATTATGGCCGATGATAATGACCTGAATCTGCTGAAGAAATATGATGTCGGGGTGGCACACAATATCAGTGCCAACACCAAATCCGCCAAAGGCGTGGCACCGGTCACGCAAATGCTGGAAAAAGGGATCCGCACCGGGCTCGGTACCGATGGCCCGATGTCCTCCAATACACTGACCACCATGAATGAACTCAATCTGGTCGGTAAAATCCATAAACTGGAAACCAAAAACCGGGCAGCCATGCCGCCGCTGACCGTGGTTGAAATGGCGACCATGGGATCGGCCCGTGCGCTGCATATGGAAGATAAAATCGGCTCGCTGGAAACCGGAAAACGGGCAGATATCATTGTGGTGGATACCAAAGCGCCGAATATGGTACCGGTGTACAGTCCGTATGCCGCCCTGGTTTATGGTGCAAACGGTGCCAATGTCCGTCATACCATTGTGGACGGTGTGATCCTGATGGAAGACCGGCAGTTACTGACCGTCAATGAAAATGAAATTATTCAGGATGCACAGCGTTTTGCGGAGAAAGTCCGTGAAACTGTGCGCGCTTCAGGGGAAGAGGTGAAATGACAAAAAAACTTAAATGTGCGCTGATTTATGACTTTGACGGCACACTGGCAGAAGGTGATTGTCCGGAGCACGGACTGATGCCTGCACTGGGGATCACTGATACTCAGGCATTCTGGCGGGAAGTGAAGCGGTTTGCCAAAGCCGATGACGGTGACGAAATTCTGTCCTATATGGGGTTACTGGCTGCGAAAGCCAATATCCGGCAGTCATCTGAATTGAGTGTTGAGAATCTGAAGAAACACGGAAAAACCATTCCGCTGTTTCCCGGCGTCACCGAATGGTTTAACCGTATCAATGCCTGGGCGCATGAACAGGGACTTGACCCGGAACACTACATTTTATCCAGCGGGCTGGACGGCATGATCCGCGGCACCGCTATCGGCCATGAATTCCGCGATATTTTTGCCTGTAAATATCACTATTCCGCTGACGGAAAAACAGCGTTATGGCCGGCACAGGCCATCAATTACACCACCAAAACCCAGTTTTTATTCCGGATAAACAAAGGAATACATAACTCCTGGGATAACGTTGCGGTGAATCAGTTTATCGAGCAGGAAGAGCGTGCAGTGCAGTTCCGCCATATGATCTATTTCGGGGATGGTGATACCGATATCCCGGCCATGAAAATGGTGCGCTATCAGGGCGGTTTCTCGCTGGCGGTATTTGATCAGAAGAAATGGGGCAACCCGGAAACTCAGAACAAGGTCGGCAAGCTGATTGCGGAAGAGCGGGCAAATTATGTAGTACCCGCAAACTACGAAGAAGGCAGCCAGCTGGATGTGACCGTGAAAGGGCTGTTACAGTTGTTCAGCCGTAAGCGCTGAGATCTGCAAACCCGCACTAATGACACTGTCACATATAATGCGGGTGTTACATGTCCGTTCAGAATATTTTTGCCCGGTCACCGTCCGCAACCAGTCAATTGGTGTACCATAACGACAGAAACTATTCAGAATAAGAAATGCATGGAGAAAGTATGAAATACCAAAATGTGACTGACACGCCCGGTGAGAATTCCTATTTCCTCGTTTTTAATCTGACAGATACCCCGCAAACGCGGGAGACGGTTGTTACGCTGTGTAATAACCTGTCCGGTATTCTGCGCAGCATCCGTAACCGCTTTCCGAAACTGGAGGTCAGTTGTGTGATGGGCTTCGGGGCGGATGCGTGGCAAAAACTGTTTCCGGATGCGGGTAAACCCCGTGAACTGAATACCTTTGAAGCAATTAAAGGGCCACGTTTTACCGCCGTATCCACCCCCGGTGATATCTTCTTTCATATCCGCGCCCTGAATGTGTCCGCCTGTTACGAGCTGGGTTCCATCATCAGCCGTGCTCTGAGCGGTGCAGTGACCTGTGAGGATGAAGTTCACGGCTTCCGTTATATGGACGGACGCGCGATTATCGGCTTTGTCGATGGAACAGAAAATCCGGAATTTGAGGATGAGCGCAAAGAGTATGCGGTTATCGGCGACGAAGATCCGGGATTTGCCGGCGGCAGCTATGCCTTTGTGCAGAAATACATTCACGATATGGATGCCTGGCAGAGCCTGAGCACCGAAGATCAGGAAAAAGTCATCGGCCGTCATAAATTCAATGATGTCGAACTGACCGATGAGCAGAAAATCCCGGGATCCCACAATGTGGTGACCAATATTCAGGACGAAGAGGGTAATGACCTGAAAATTGTCCGCGCCAATATGCCGTTCTCCAATCCGGCCAAAAATGAGCACGGTACCTATTTTATCGGCTACGCCCGTTATTTCTCCACCACCCGCAGAATGCTGGAAAATATGTTCGCGGGGAAAGAAACCGGTGCCACCGATGAATTACTGAAATTCAGTACCGCCGTGACCGGTACTCTGTTCTTTATTCCGTCCCCGGCCATGCTGGATGATGTTGAATAACTGACCGGATCCGGGAGATAACGCCCGGATCTGCTTTCCCGCCTGTTGTTTCCGCGTTTTTTATTGGTATTTCCCCGTTGTCTGCGGTAAAGTTTCCGGCTTTTTTCCGGCATGGCAAACAGCGGAGGCATTATGTTTATTGGTTTTGATTACGGAACATCCAACTGCTCAGTGGCAGTAATGAAAAAGGGCACTCCGGTGTTATTACCGCTGGAGGGGGATAATGTCTATATTCCGTCCACCTTGTGTGCACCGACACGCGAATCCGTATCTGAACACCTGTTCCGTCACCGTAATATTGCGCCGTCAGATAATACCGGCGAACAACTATTACGCCGTTCTGTTGCCTTTAACCGTGAGGAAGGGATTGAACTGGTGCCGGAAGATATTCTGTTCGGTCAGTCGGCGCTGGAACTGTATCTCAGTGATCCGCGTGATGTCTATTACGTCAAATCCCCGAAATCCTTTCTCGGTGCATCCGGGCTGCACGATGTGCAAATCAGCTTCTTTGAGGATCTGGTCTGCGCCATGATGGCGAATATCAAATCTCAGGCTGAAGTTTCCACACAGGAAATGATCACCGAAACCGTGATCGGCAGACCGGTCAACTTCCACGGTTTGGGCGGTGAAAACGCGAATAAGCAGGCGGAAGCCATTCTTCTGCGCGCCGCAAAACGGGCCGGTTTTCAGAACGTGACCTTTCAGTTTGAACCGGTGGCTGCCGGGCTGGAATATGAATCCGTGCTGAATAATGATCAGACGGTGCTGGTGGTCGATATCGGCGGCGGTACCACCGACTGTTCACTTATCCGCATGGGACCGGGTTACCGGGGACAGGCAGATCGCACTGACAGTCTGCTGGCGCACAGCGGACAGCGGGTCGGCGGAAACGACCTTGATATCTATCTGGCTTTTAAACAGCTGATGCCGCTGTTCGGAATGAACAGCCGCGCGGCTTCCGGCATCGAAATGCCGCTGATGCAATTCTGGAACCCGATCGCCATTAATAATGTCGAAGCACAAAAAGAGTTCTATTCGCGTCAGAATCTCACACTGTTACAGCAGCTGAAACGGGATGCGGCAGAACCGGCAAAACTACAGCGTTTGCTGGACGTATATAACCAAAGCCTGGGTTACAGCATTGTCCGCCGGGCGGAAGAGGCAAAAATCGCACTTTCCGCCTCACCGGCGTATCGTGCGGCAATCCGCCTGCTCAGCGAAACGCTGGAAACGGAGATCAGCGCGGCGGAGATGGAAGAATCGATTTCCTCCCCGAAAGATAAAATGATTTCCTTGGTGAATGATGCAGTGCAGCAGGGCGGCACAACACCGGATGCTATCTTCATCACCGGCGGCTCAGGGCGTTCACCGGTATTATGCCGTGCCATTGAAGCTCAGCTGCCGGGAATACCGGTGGTCAGAGGAAACGATTTCGGCTCAGTAACTGCCGGTCTGGCGCGCTGGGGCGAAATTTGTTTTAAATAAACTTGCAACAGACCGGTCGGTCTATTAGAGTATCGCCATGAACAAACATACTGAACACGATACCCGCGAACATCTTCTGGCCACCGGCGAACGCCTGTGTCTTCAGCACGGCTTTACCGGCATGGGGCTCAGCGAACTGCTGAAAACAGCCGGGGTGCCAAAGGGATCGTTTTATCATTACTTCCGCTCCAAGGAGTTATTCGGCGTTGTCATGCTGGAACGCTATTATGAAGATTACCTGGAGCGCCTGACCGGGCATTTTGAGCACGGAGCAGGGAATTACCGCGATCGGTTTCTCGCGTATTATGGTGATATTCTGAAAAATGCCTGTCAGCACAGCCATATTCAGGGCTGTCTGACGGTTAAATTATCTGCTGAAGTGTGTGATTTATCGGAAGATATGAATGCTGCAATGGATAAAGGCGTCAGTAAAGTGATCGCGCTGCTGGCGCAGAGTCTGGAAAACGGAAAGAAAGAGAAATCACTGACGTTTGAGAGGGATGCACAGCACACCGCACAGGTACTTTATTCGTTATGGCTGGGGGCAAATCTGCAGGCAAAAATTTCCCGCAGTACCGCGCCGCTGGAAAGTGCGCTGGCCCATGTTGAAACACTGATTACCGCGCCTGAGTAATTTTCCCGCAGGCGTTTTTATTTACCTGAAAACTAGTCGACTGGTCTAATCCGGAGTTGCTATGTCACAACAACCATTGTCACAGAAAAAACTGTTTACCCCGCTGAAAGTGGGTGCCTTTACCGCACTGAACCGTGTCTTTATGGCACCGTTGACCCGGCTGCGCAGTATCGAACCCGGCGATATCCCGACCCCGCTGATGGGAGAATATTACCGTCAGCGCGCCGGGGCCGGGCTGATCATCTCGGAAGCCACTCAAATTTCGGCACAGGCCAAAGGCTATGCCGGTGCGCCGGGGCTGCACAGTCCGGAACAGATTGCGGCCTGGAAAAAAATCACAGCCGGTGTGCATGACGCAGGCGGACACATTGCTGTCCAGTTGTGGCATACAGGGCGGATTTCCCATAACAGCATTCAGCCGGGGCAACAGGCACCGGTGGCACCGTCTGCGATCAGTGCCGGAACCCGCACGTCACTGCGTGATGAGAATGGTCACGCTATCCGCGTTGATACTTCCATGCCGCGTGCGCTGGAAACCAGTGAAATCCCGGGCATTGTAAATGATTTCCGTCAGGCGGTCGCCAATGCGCGTGAGGCAGGGTTTGATATGGCAGAGCTGCATTCCGCTCACGGTTATCTGCTGCATCAGTTCTTATCGCCGGATGCCAACCACCGCACCGATCAGTACGGCGGCAGCCGCGAAAACCGTGCTCGTCTGGTACTGGAAGTTGTGGATGCCGTCTGTGCGGAGTGGGGACCGGAACGCATCGGGATCCGTGTATCACCAATCGGTTCATTCCAGAATATGAGCAACGGCCCGGATGAAGAGGCGGATGCGCTGTATCTGATTGAAGAACTGAATAAACGTAATATCGCCTATCTGCATATGTCTGAGCCGGATTGGGCAGGCGGTCAGCCGTACAGCGACGATTTCCGTCGTAAGGTGCGTTCTCTGTTCCGTGGTGTGATTATCGGTGCCGGTGCGTATACCCCGGAAAAAGCCGAAGATCTGATTGAAAAAGGGCTGATTGATGCGGTGGCATTTGGCCGTGATTATATCGCCAACCCGGATCTGGCGGCACGTCTGGCGAAAAAAGCGCCGCTGAACCCGCAGCGTCCGGAATCCTTCTACGGCGGTGGTGCCGAAGGGTATACCGATTATCCGTTTATGGCATAACAGACATTAATCCGGCGGCAGAAAACAGCCGCCGGGTTATTTTTACGGACGGATAATCGTATGTGCATACACTGTGCTGTAGCCATCCATCTCTATTTTGCGGAATTCCACATCAAAAACCGCATTTAATAAAGAGGATCCCAGCAGTGCCGCGGATGAGCCGAAATAACGTAATTTCCCCTGTGATAACACAATAACCGATTCAAAATAGCGGAATACCATATCCAGTTCGTGCAGACACACTACCACCAGTTTTTCTTTTCCCTGTGCCGTTAAATCCTCAATCAGCTGCATCCGGTGTTTTATATCCAGTGCTGCACTCGGTTCATCGGCAAATATCACCGGCGGATCACACATCAGCGCCATTGCGGTAAGAACACGGCTTTTTTCCCCGCCCGATAATATATGCCAGTGTTTATCCAGTAACGGCTGTAATTCATATTTCCGGCAGGCAGATGCTTTTGCGGCTTTCGGGTCAGCTGCCCGTTCTGCGGCCAGCGAAATTAATTCCTCTGTGCGCTGATCCCAGCAGGGATTAAAACTCTGTGGAATAAGACCGATTTTCTGCATCCGCGCCGCGCCTTTATAACGGCTGACATTTTTTCCGTCCAGAGTAACGGCACTGAATACCTCCCGGTCAAGCCCGGATAAGGCTTTTATCAGCGTGGATTTACCGGAGCCGTTCGGGCCGATAAGGGCAATGCTGCCTCTGGCGGGTAAATGCAGGGAATCAACCGTCAGTATTGTTTTATCCTGTTTACGGACGTTCAGGTTATTCACTGTGATCATGATTTTCTCACCCGTTTCGCCAGCAGATAAATAAAGAAAGGGCCGCCGATAAAGGCGGTGATCAGCCCGAGCGGTATTTCCCCCGGCGGCAGCAGGCTGCGCGATAATGCATCGGAGAACATCACCAGTGCAGCACCAATAACAGCGGAGGCGGGCAGAACATATTTATGACGGGCACCAACCTGCCAGCGGGCAATATGCGGGGCAATCAATCCGATAAACCCGACAACGCCGCCGAGTGAAACGGCAATTGCGACAATGGCAGATCCGGCAATTAAGGCCAGCACGGTAAACCGTTCAACCGATAAGCCGAAACTCATTGCCATTGTTCTGTCCAGTCCCATTAAATCCAGCCCGTCAGATAACAGATAAACGGATAATAAAATGGCGGCCAGGGTTAATATCAGGCTGATGAGCAGACCTTCTCCGGACGGGGTTTGTATTCCGCCCAGAATCCAGCTTAATACCACCTGAAGACTGGTACTTTCATCGGATAATGCCATCATCATAAACGAACGGGCGGCATTTAATACCGCACTGACCGCCACCCCGGTTAATAACAGTGTGGCGGTATCCAGTGACCCGGCAATCCGCGAGACGGATAACACAATAAATATCGCCGCCAGTGCGCCGCTGAACGCAAATAACGGCAGTGATACCGCCAGCGGTAATCCGAGCGGGACTAATAATGCCACTGTTCCGCCGATCGCCGCACCGCCGGAAGATCCTAATAACCAGGGTTCTGCCAGCGGATTACGGAATACCCCCTGAAAAATGGCACCGCTTAATCCCAGTAATGCGCCGGTAAACCCGGCGGTAATCACACGCGGTAAACGCCATTCAGTTAATAAGCGGGATATCAGATCATCACTGTAAAACAAGGCGCTGAGCACTTTCAGCGGACTTTCCCAAGTGTGACCCGCACAGGCTGAAAAAATAAATGCAGCGAAAAGGATGAATAACAGGCTGACAATTTTCACTGTTTCAGACTCCATTTTTCAAATATGTCAGACATATATTCAATGCCGTCAATAATCCGCGGGCCGGGAATAAGCACATACGCACTTTTGACCGGATAAATATCGTTGTTTTTTACCGCTTTCATTTGTGACCAGCCGGGAAGTATCAGTAAATCCCGGATTTTGTCTCCGGAAATGGTGTACAAAATAATATCCGGGTCGGCGGCGATAATCGCTTCCGGGGATACCTGTTTCAGCGCCGGTCCGGCCTGCTTATATTCCTCCAGCGCCAGTGTTCCTCCCGCCTTTAAAATGGAATCGGCGGTATATCCCGGTGTTTTTTTATACGCCTGCGGCCTGGCAACCAGTAATAACCCGTTACTGACCTGACCGGTGATCATAATGACCCTTGGTGCGCGGTAACCGGCGGGTTTTTGCTGAACAGTATGCAGCCGCTGTTCCATTTCCGCCGCCACCTGTTCGCCTTTTTCCGTTGTTTTGGTGACCTGCGCCACCAGACGGATATTACGGATAATTTCCTCAATACTGTTACCCTCCAGCACCAGTACAGGAATGCCGAATTTGCGCAGCGGTGTTAATAACTGATGCGTGGCCTGGCGGGCAGGGATCATAATCACCAGATCCGGTTTCTGCTCAATGATCCGCTCAAGGGAAAACCCGAGGCGGCCGCCGATTAACGGTTTATTTTTGATTTCATCCGGGAAATAGGTGTAGGCATCAATACCGGCGATATTGTCAGCCAGTCCGAGGATCGCCACAATTTCGGTATTTGATGAAAAGATAGTCACAATGCACTGCGGTTTTTCGTTCAGTGTGACCGGCGCAGATAATTGCGCCATCATACTGAAAGCAGGCAGAGCATGGCACAGGGCCATGCTCAGAGTGATAATTATAATCAGGACTTTCATTATTGCCGGTTAAAAACGGTATGTCACACCGGCAATAAATGACCGGCCCGGCATAGAGGTTCCGAGACTACCGTTCGATTTCGACGGCAGCATAATATACGGGTCTTCATCCAGGGCAAAAAAGACCGGATGCTCGTTTTTATCCAGAATATTGTCTATCCGTCCGTACAGCGTCAGTGACTGGCTGATATCCACATCCGCCTGAAGATTCCAGACCATAAACGGCGCTTTTCGCATGACATACGAGGAGTAAGGGCGGACCTCCGGGATAATACCTTCCTCTGTTTTATACCACATCGGCCCGCGCAGAATGCCCTGTAACTGAAGACTCCACGGATAACGGGCATTGGTAAAATAAAGCTCGTTAATAAACGCCGCCTGATACTGATACATGCGCTGAACTTTATTACTGTTATTGGTTGCGGTTATTTTGGCACCTTTATCTTCCATATCGAAATTCCAGCTGCCGTTTAAACGCATGACCCAATCCCAGTCTGTCTGCCAGTCAAATACACGGTTAACGGTGGCACGGCTGTTAATTTCCAGTCCGCGTACCACAATATCATCGTCGCTGTTGGCGTACTGGTAGACATTCGGTGCCAGAACGTTGGTCTGTATTCTGTTCTGAATCGTATTCTGAAAGAGGGCAATATCCACGGAGTTCAAAGAGTCACCGAGTGTCGCACCCACTTCAAACTGACGGTTACTTTCTGCTTTCAGTGAACTGTTGCCCAGATATTGCGTGCCGGACAGCGTAATATAATCCGCGCCCAGTTGTGTGGCGGTCGGCGCACGGTAACCGGTGGCAACAGAGGATTTCAGATTCAGCCAGTCATTGACCTGATAGTTGGTACCGAGACTCTAGGTTAACTGATTATAAGAGGCACTGCCGGTGAACTGATTATCCAGGTTCGGTGTTTTATCAAAATTGGTTTTCCCGTAGGTATAACGCATCCCGCCGCGGATTATCCAGCTGTCGTCAAATAAACTCTGCCGGTCATCAAAATAGACGGCATACTGGTTTTCAGTCTGGTTATTATCATACGGCGCGGATTGTTTCAGCGGGTTGCCGCTGACACTGACCTGATTACGTTCTGAACGCAGACGGCTGTATTCATAATCCACCCCTAATAACAGATCATTCTGCTCATGGAGTTTAATCACCGGCTGGAATTTCACGCCGTAAATATCCAGCTGACGGCGGTTATGATCACTGCGGGTTTTTGCGGTTAACGGTGATGCCCAGCGGAAATTATCCACGTCCTGCACAAAATAGGCGTGGCTGTTCATTCTGAAAATACTGTCATCGGTGCCGTTTTTCCAGACCACATCCGCTGAGCGGTTATAACGGGTATCTTTAGCGTAAATATTCCCGGTTGACCCACGGAAACCGCCATCATAAATACCGTCAGTCCGCAAAGAGACATCGAGCAGGTTACTTTCGTTGATCTGCCAGCCTAAATTACCGCTTAAACCAAAACGTTCCCAGTTGGTATTTTCCTGTTTGTGGCCGCCTTTCCCGGAATGGTAATCATCACGGCGACCGGCTTCAAACCCGACATAGCCGTAAATATCGCCGTCATCATTCTGAAAACCATAGCCGCCGTAAGTCTGTGCCAGCCCCCAGGATCCGGTTTCTGCTGAGATTTTGCCGCCTTCGTCGGTTAATCCGTTTTTCAGGAAAATATTAATCACGCCGCCCATCGCCTGAGAGCCGTAAATAACCGAAGAAGGGCCCCGGATCACTTCAATCCGGCTGACATCTTTCGGTGATAATTTGGATAAGTTCGCGGTTCCCGCACGGCGGCCGTTAACTAATACCAGCACCTGTCCGGCAAAATCTTTCCCCTGACCATCCGTTGCGGCACCGCGGATATTAATGGATGTCTGCCCGGGACTCCATTCACTGAAAAAACCGACACTGTTTTGTGCCAGTAATTCGGTCAGACTTTCCGCCCGTGAGCGTTCAATCTGGTCGCTGTCGATAACCTGGGTGGTAACGGTGGATTTTCGCTGCTGTTCTTCACGCCCTGACGCGGTGACAATTAAAGTATCACCGTTTTCTGTATCCTGTTTTACGGTATTTTCCGCCCCGGCGGATAATTGTGAATATGACAGGATCAGTGAAACCAGCGCCAGTTTCCTGCTGTTTATTTTCATTTTTTAAAACTCATTTTTATATAATGCCTGACCAAGACACCGGTTATATCCGGTGTATTCCCTGAAATAATTTTTCTGACACAAATAACATCAAGTGTTAATGAGATCCGTTTTCATCTTAAGAAAACAGGGCAGGCTAAGTCACTAAAAAATATGACTAATCGTCTGAAACGGGAAAGTGGTCAAGATAATTGAAAACAAACCGTTACAATCACGCAGGGAGATAATAAGAAAGGTGAGCAGATGTTGAAAATATGCTGCATTGTTAAAAACCCGGCGGCACCGGAACGATGCCGCCGGATAAGGCTACAATAAGCGGATGCGGTGCCGGAAGCGATCAATAAACTGCTGATTCCAGTCATCGCCGCCGGTGGCGTTGCCGCTTTTCCAGATTGGCGGTTCAATACCTTGCTGTGCCAGCAGATTTACCGTTTCGGTTATCAGGGCATTGAGCAGAAATGCATTGGCAAAGGTGGACATGGCTGCCACCTGCTGGGTTATTCCCTGGATCTGCATAACCGCATCACCGACCTGCACATGAGAATCCAGCACCAGGTCGGCGATATCACACAGATTTTGTCCGGTAGGGTGGCGCGCGGGGTGATCTGCCGGTGTTTCCCCGGCGTGGGCAACCGACGTTACTGCTATCACCGTCACCCCGCGCTTTTTCGCTTCAAGGGCAATATCAATGACCGAGGCATTAATACCGTAAGCATTGATAAGTACCATCACTTCCCCAGCCTGTACCGGGTTGTTATTCATGACAATGCTGCCGAATCCCGGCAGACGCTCAATCGCCATTGAGCGCAATGCGCCGTTTGTCAGCAGCGTACCTTCATCAAGGATCGGATTAATATGCATCAATCCCCCGGCACGGAAAAAAACCTCCTGCGGACCGAGATTGGAATGCCCGCCGGAGGCCGCCACGTGGATCAGGTTATCGCGGGCTATTTGTTCTGCGAGCAGGGCGGCGGCCTGCGGTAACGTATCGCGGTTACTGTCCAGCACGGTGTGCAGATGTGCGGTAATTTTGCTGAGATATTCCACAGATAACGCCAGCGGATCTGTTGTTGTATTTATCATCGTTATGCGCGGTAAACCGCCTCCCCCTGAAGATAGGTTTCCAGCACCTGCAATGTGCTGCCCTGTATATCCAGTACCACTATATCCGCCCGTTTTCCGGCGGCGAGTGTTCCTCTGTCTGTCAACCCGAGGAACACAGCCGGATTTTCAGCGGCATAACGCCAGGCGTGTTCTGCATCACTCAGTCCGCTGCGGATCAGAAAACTGACACAATCCAGAGCGGATTGCGCCGAGCCTGCCAGCAGTTCTTCATTCGCAGCCAGATGCAGACGGCCTTGCTCTGTCAGCACCACATCACCGCCGATATGGGTGTGATAACGGCCCGGAGACATACCGCCGAATGCCGTGGTATCGCTGGTCAGCAGAATTTTTCCCTGTTTGGCACGCAGGATCACTTTGATCAATGACGGCGGCAGATGAAAACCATCGGTAATAATGCCGCTCCACAGATTGTCTTCCGCCAGTTGCGCCCAGATGGGGTTATGGTGACGGTGCATCTGTAATTCACAGCCGTTGCCGAGGTGAGTGGACATGGTTGCGCCCAGTTCTGCGGCGCGGCGGATTTGCTCCGGTGTTGCTGCGGTATGGCCGATGGAGACACGGATATTGTTCTTCGTACAAAAACGGATGGTGTCTGCCAGCCCGTCTTCCTGTTCAGGAGAGAGTGTCAGTATCCGCAGCAATCCCTGTGATAAATCATGCCACTGCAGGACTTTTTCAGCATCGCAGTGCTGCACACAGGCTTTATCGTGCGCACCGCGCGGACCGCTGACCGGTGAGATAAACGGACCTTCCAGATGAATACCTGCTGTGGAGGCCCGAATCCGGGGATCAGCGGCACAAAAGGCCGCAAAATCAGACATCAGTTGAGAAATCGCCTCATCACTGTTGGTGATAACGGTCGGGCACAGGCTGGTTACGCCTTTCTGATACAGTCTTTCGTAACTGTGGCGGACATCATCCCGGTGCAGCGGCAGGGTGTTGTAATCGGTTTCCGCATAGCCGTTGACCTGTAAATCCACCAGTCCGGCGGCGACATACGGCAGATTTTCCGGGGTATCGGTATTCAGCGGCTCAATACCGGTAATAACACCATTGTCTGTTGTGATGGTGACCGGCGTGCCGTTCAGTGTTTTAGCGCGGATCAGCATAAGTCTGCTCCTGAATCTTTATCCAGATAAAGGAAAGCACTGTTATGACGGCGCAGAATGGTGGCCGGCAGATCTTCACTGATCGGATCGCGGATCATCCGGGTGACAGCCTGCCGTTTGGTGGTGGCTGGCACCACACATACCATATGACGGGCGCTGACCAGCGCAGGAATTGTCAGGGTCAGAGCATACATCGGAACATCATCCGTCCGCGCAAAACAGCCGTCGTTAACCTGTTGCTGACGGCACTGTTCGTCCAGTTGCACCCGTTTGACAACCGCGCTGTCACTGAAATCCGCCACCCACGGGTCATTAAAAGCAATGTGCCCGTTTTCACCCACCCCCAGACACACCAGATCCACCTGTGCGGCGGAAAGCAGTTCCGCATAGCGGCGGCATTCGGCGTCACTGTCCGTGGCATGTGCCCGGATAAAATGCGTTGCAGCCGGTTTCACCGCATCAAACAGATGTTCCTGAATATAGTGGCTGAAGGCCTGCGGTGCGCCGGGTGGCAGGCCGATATATTCATCCATATGAAATGCAGTGACTTTTGACCAATCGATTTCCGGGAATGTTTGCAGATGCTGCAAAAATTCGTTCTGAGACGGCGCAGAGGCAAAAATAATACGGACTTCCGGCTGTGATGCCTGACACTGAACAATAATATCGCGGGCTTTTTCAGCCGCCGCGCGTCCCATCGCATCACGGTTTGCATAAACAGCATAGTGCAGCAGGTCCTTCTGACCGGCAGTGACAAGAGAATCAGTCATGACTATGTTCCTCTGACAGGCGGAATAACGCCTCTGTAAAAAGGTGCTCCGCCTGTGGTGCAAACGGGGCATCAAGATAAAAGTAGTATGCTGAATCGTGCGGCTCATAGCCGCCTTCGGCAATCTGGCGGGCTGACGGCAGGTAACCGGCCATGCCGTTGCTGTAGCCGATCCCCAGGAAATATTGCCCTTTGGCGCGTAATAATTGCTGGTAGTGATTCACAACTTCCGCACTGACGGTCAGTAGTTTCAGCTGTAGTGAAAGGTGCAGGCAGGTCAGGGTGATGGTTTGTTCAGCACGCAGAGGAATTCCGCGTTCTGTCTGCTTCAGTTTGTAAACCGCCCATTCATGTTCAATCGTGTCCGGCGCATGTTCATCACGGAACTGAATCAGTTGTTCATTGTTCATCACCGGCTGTAAGGGCAGTGAAATCTGACGCTGCCGGAAATACGGCGGTGTGGTCAGCGGAAGAAGCGGCAAATCAGGCTGTTCCAGCGCATCGAGAAAAAGAGCGGACAGCTGTTTTCCGCAGATTTCCATCTGTGCATAATCCGCACGGTAAAACTGCCCGTCACGGCTCAGATCAGGGCGCAGATCGCCGCAGAATCCCTGCAACAGCAGACAGACAGCCTCCGGGAAGGCCGTTTCAATTTCATCACAAACCACACCCGGATATTCACCGGAAAGAATATTGTCGCCGGTAATGGTCGGGTGGCACTGGTTATGCACCAGCACCGCACATACCTGTTGCTTCTCATCCGTAAACCGTACCAGTGTGGCGATAGTATCCGCCGGTTCATCCGGGTTCGGTGCCATGGTGATTTCACCGTTGACCATCAGCCGCCGGTGAACCGCCAGAGGGCAGTCTGACACCGCAACCTGTGCTGTCACCGGTTTCCCGGCGGCGAGCGCTGTCTGCAAACCGGTAATAACCTGTTGTGTGATAAACGCAGTATAGTGCGGGTCACATTCACCCAGCTGCGGCGAGTGGTTATCTGCTGTCTGCGGCGCACAGTGGCTGTGGGTGGCGGTCAGGATCAGATCCAGTCCGGCCAGTTCCGGGATGTCTGCCAGAGCCGTGCGGATCTGCCGGTCAAGGTTATCCCCGGCAAACAGCAGTTCAAGACTGACAACGGCATACTGCCGGTTCCAGATAAAGCAGCGTGCATACAGCGGCATGCCAATTTGTGTACAGGGCTGATGCCGGAACGCAAATCCGCCTAATTTCACCGGCAGTGACGGTGTGATATACGTTTTACTGACGCCGAGTATCATGATGATGACCCGCACAGTGAGACAATTAGTTGCAGATTGCGCATGATATGGAACGGATCTTTCACCGGCAGCGCAACCACCTTGTTCAGCGGCGCACCTTCACGATCACGGATCTGTGTCCATTCCCCCTGTTCCCGGTTCGGGAAGGTGTTCAGTACATAGTCTGCCGTCTGCTGATAGAGGCTGAAAAATTGCGGATCGTCATGCTGTTCCGCCATCAGCAGCAGGGTATACAGTGCTTCCGAATGCACCCACCAGATTTTACTGCTCCAGGTGTCCGCTATCAGGGTTTCATACGGATCATCCCCAAGCAGACGTCCGGCAGGCGGAGAGCCGTCTGCCAGGGTATAACGGAACAGCCCGCCGTATTGATCATCCCAGCCCATATGCCACATCAGTGAGGTAATTTTCGCAATGGCGGGAAGATACGTTTCTGTCTCACCAAGCAGTTGCGCGGCGTGGAAGCAGAACCACATATTTTCCAGCGTATGTCCCGGTGTTTTATGACGGGCGAGCAGGGTATCGCGGTACTCAGGAATAACCTTCATCTCCAGCGGGATCAGGGTTTCCGGATCGTGAAACTCAGTAAAAATCCGCCCGAGGCTTTGCCGTGTCTGGGTCGTCAGCCGGGAAAGCGCCGGGTGCTGATAACGGAGTGCATAGCGCAGCAGTTCCGTTACCGTTCCCAGCATAATCATTTCATAGGCATAAGGTTCAAACCCCGGCGGAGCGGGATACGGTTCACTCCGCACCCGGCCGGATGTCAGCCGCTGACTGACATTGTCATACAGCGCCAGCGCATGCTCAAAATACCCGCTTTCTCCGGAGACAAAGGCATATTCACACAGACCAATCACCACAAAGCAATCCGCGTAAAACGAGGTGTCATATCCCTCGCCCGGCTTCATTTCCATCTTGTTGCCATGGCGATCCAGTAAAAAGGCGCAATGGCCGTTATCGAGGAAAGCATAGTTCAGCAGGAAATCCGCGGTCTGTTTTGCATGCGCCAGCAGGGGGGCAGCATCCCCCTGACATAACCCGCTGCGGATGAGTGCCGCCTGACGACTCTCATTCCACAAAAAACGCCCCTGGGACCAGGTAAATTTGTTTTCACTCAGCAGGGTGCCGCCGTCATTACTGAAGCAGGTAAATACGCCGCCGGACTCCGTATCAACCGCCCGCATCCAGAACGGCAGGATGTTTTGTTCCAGCTCCTGCTGCCATAAGGCGCGGCATTGTGCTTTCTGTTGTGCGGTTAATCCCATATCAGTGACCTCCGTCACGGCTCAGTTTGTGCATCAGGGCATCCACTTCCGGTTTTACCGGGTTTTTGCGCGCCACAATGGCTGCCAGGGTAAAGAACACCAGGGAGCAGAAGACAGGGCCACCGACCGATAACGCCATTGACGGTGCGGTAACAAACAGTTTGGTACCGGCAAAGACCGCCAGACCAATCAGCATAGAGGTAATGGCAATCTTCGGACCACAATGCTTATAGAACGGCAGCAGACCCAGAACCATCGGAATAGACGCCGGTCCGATTAACCCGCCGAACCACACCACAATCAGTCCGATAATGCCGCCGAAATGCTCCTGATTCAGTGCCAGAACAATAGTGCAGAGGGTAAAAGTGAAGGTAACGGTACGTGCCATCCACAACGGGGTTTCGCCGTTGGCTCTTTTCACTTTTTTCGAGATCAGCGGCAGGATATCCCGCGACAGTACAGAGCTGATGGCGTTGGCATCAGAGGCCACCATCGACAGTGTGGCGGCAAACATCGACGCGAGGATCACCCCGACAAACCCGGCCGGCAGATATTTCAGTGTCAGCATGGAGTAGATTTGTGTCTGCTGATCAGCAGGGACATCCGGGATCAGCAACGGAGCGGCCCACATCGGTGCAAACAGGATCAGCGGCCAGACCAGATAGAGAGACGCGGACAGGATCATCGCGCGGCGTGCCTGTTTACCGTCCGGTGAGGCGATAAAGCGGGATGCGAGGTTCCAGGTGCCGCCGTTATAACTGAGGAAACAGACAAACGCGAAGCTGGCAAAGAACAGCGGGCTGTACTGACCATTAAACCAGTCACTGTTACCGGCGGGTAATCTGTCCCACATATCCAGATAGTTGGTACCGATATCCCCGAGCTGAGACTGCACCACGAAGAACATAATGATCCCCGCAGCAATCCCGACCAGGAACTGGAAAAAGTCATTCATGGTATCGGCCCACAACCCGCCGACGGTGACATAAACCATGGCCACCACGCCGGAAATCAGCACACCGTAAATCACCGGAATACCGGTAAAGCCATAGAACAGCACGCCGATCGCCGCGTATTTCCCGGCAGTATCCAGCAGTTTCAGCAGCACGCCCAGCCAGGCGATCACCTGCTGGGTTTTAATATCGTAACGAATTTTCAGGTATTCGGTCGGTGACTGTACCTGCAACGCATCACGCAGCCGCGCCCAGCGGGGAACAATCAGCCACGCACCGAGCAGACAGGCGATAGTCACGTTCAGCGCCCACCAGACATACAGGTTAAACCCGGTCGCATAGGCAAGGGCGGCATAACCGGTAAACACCACGCCGGAATAACCGGACACATGATGGGAAATCCCGGCCAGCCACCAGGGCAGACCACCGCCCGCGACATAAAAATCGTTAGTACCTTTAACACGACGGTAAGCATTTAAACCGATACCTATCATGATAATGAAGAAAAGTGAGAGTGTTATCCAGTCCGGCGTTTGCATCTTATTGATTCCTTATAATTATTTTGTCATCAACATCTACAGTAAAACGGGGAATTGCGGGTACTGACATAAAATGGATAATCGGCAGCAGAGAACTGCTGATCCTGACTGTACATTAATTACACACACTGTAAATATATTTAATTCCACTGTGTGTTATTAATTCGATCTGACTCACAATTCAACAACACACGCAGGGCGCATCAACATCGATTTATCCGGCAGATAATGTGTGATACATATAGGGTAATCACACCACCCACTATTGACTTATCAGATAAACAGTTGAAAATCAGTCTGTTCCTCACTCACTGAACCGGAAAGCAGATCATTATGGTGAAACCGTCTCTTTCGTCAGAACGTAAACAGCATCTGTTCCGGCAAATTCTGGACGGATACAAAATGCAGGCCGTGATCACCCGTAAAGGGCTCGCGATCACTAACAAGCTGCGCCCGGCGACGGTGACACAGCTGATCGGCGAAATGATCCAGAGCGGCATTATTGCTGAGGACACCATTAATCACCAGCCCGGACCGGGGCGCCCGGAAGTCGGTATTATTCCGGATTTCCGGTTACTGACGGCTATTTTTATCTGCATTGATGCCCGCAATATCACCGCGTCGCTGGTGGATATCCGGGGTGTGGTTCTCGCCGGTGTACATCAGCCGGTTCATGATGATAATGCTGACAGCGCTACACTCCTGAACTGCTTCCGGACACTGATCAGCCGTCTGCTGCAAAATTGCCGGGCGGACACCCGTGTACAAGGGATTATTATCTCGCTGCCGGGGGTTATGGATGCGGAACATTGTCACTGGCTCTACACCAACCGCTGGCCGAAAGCCCGCCATATAGATTTATCGCAACTGGCCGCGGAGTTTTCCATTCCGGTCTGCCTGGTGAAAAACTTACAGGCGGAGCTGAATGCCTTTATCCTCGAAAATAATGATCTGTCCGCCAGACGTGTGCTGTATGTCCACTGGGGGGAAGGAATTGGTGCGGCAAGTTATTCAAAACAGCAAATAAATGCCAACCAGCAGGGGCTGTTCGGCGAGCTCGGGCAGCTCACGTTCGGCAATTCGCAGACGATTGAGCAGATGTTTTCCCTGTCCGCATTGCGCAGTGTGCTGAGTGAGGCGCTGCCCGGCGATTTAAGTAATGAGCGGGCAGCGGCAAAAACATTACAGCATGCGGATATTACCGTTATTCCGTGCCTGAAAACGGCGGCGGATATCTGGGGGCGGGTGCTGGCAAATATCTATTTTATTCTGTTTCCGGATGTCATTATTTTCTCCGGCCCGTTCACGCACAATGAGGCATTATTCCGGGAAATCACCACCGGGTTCAGTCAGCATGTACCGGAATATTTTGAGCAGAATGTCACATTCACCATCAACCACAAATCCTATATGAATGAAATGCACGGTGCATTATCCCCGTTCTTTGATGCGCTGGTGGCAAAATATTGCCACCAGGGGAGTTAATCAGCGAATAATCTGAACAGAGCGGATTTTTTTACCGTAATTAGTCACATTCTTTTTTCCGCTTACTTCAATATGAGATTCACCGGTGAAATTTTCACCTTCATAAAAACGAACCTTCCAGCCGGGCGGAATAACCACCGAAGAAAGGGTACCACTGAAATCGGTGCGGGATAAATCCGGAATATCGTCACTGATCTCAACATAATTTCCCTTCTGCCAGCTTTCCGCATAAAGGACAATGGCTTTGCGCAAATCTGACTCTCTGGTAATTAATTTACTCACCGAACATTTTGCATCGGCTTCTTTGCAGAAAATACTGCCGTTGCCCTGTGTCAACTGACAGCGGCGTGCGGTATTTTTCCGCGCCAGATCTTCCGTAATACCGGCCTCAATATGAAAATCAGAAAAGGGCGTTAACCTGCAGATATAAATAGTCTCAGGTTGATGGCGATAATTTCCGTGCCCTCCGCTGCGGGCGGAGACAACCGCAGAAAATAATATCAGTAACAATGTCAGCTTTTTCATCGTATTCCTTACCGCTTAATATCTGAACAGAGTAAGAGAGTGTTCACCACCGTGACAGCAGATATATCTGATAAGAGGTTAACTATCCTTAACTTGATTTTGCGCCATAACGGCGAATAATGGGGCGGGTAAAATTCACAGATACACGCAGTTGTTTATTCCCCGGGGTTTCTTTATGGTCAGTGGTTTATTTATCGGCATCCTGTTCGGCGGGTTGCTCCAGTCAGGTCAATTCTGTTTTGTTTCCGGATTCAGGAACATTCTTTACCAGCGAAATACCCGGTTTCTCACCGCACTGCTGATTGCAGTCACTATTCAGTCCGTTGGTTTCTTTGCCCTGGAATCTGCCGGATTATTACACATACCGGAAGGAAATCTGCCGATCACCGCCACACTTGCCGGTGGTTTTGTATTTGGTGCCGGTATGGTACTTGCCGGTTGCTGCGGCAGCGGCGCATGGTTCCGTTCCGGTGAAGGATTAACCGGCACCTGGATTGCCTTATTTGCCTTTGTTGTCACTATAGCCGCGGCTCAGAAAGGCAGCCTGAAACATTGGTTTGAACCCTTACTACAGCATCCCGCACAACCGGATACAATTTATAAAACACTGGATATTTCCCCGTGGTTTCTGGTCGCGTTTTTAATTATTCTCACCGCCGGATTACTGATTTATCAGCATTATCATCCCCGCTATACACCGCCGTCACAGAGCCGGTTTAATTATCTGCCGCTGAATATCACCGGTCTTCTGATCGGTATTCTCGGGATTATTGCCTGGGTTTTCAGCGCTGAAGCAGGTCGTAATTTCGGCTATGGTGTAGCCGTTCCTTCCGGTAATGTTATTCAGTATCTGATCACCGGACAGCAGCGTTATTTTAACTGGGGAACCTTATTTGTTATCGGTATTTTCGCCGGTTCAATGATAAGTGCGATTATCCGCAAAGAATTCAGATTAACACTTCCGCCTGATGGTATTACGGTGGTCAAACGGCTGATCGGCGGGATTGTGATGGGAGCAGGGGCAACACTGGCAGGCGGCTGTACCGTCACGAACTCCCTTGTGGCAACCGCTTATTTCTCCTGGCAGGGATGGATTTCCACATTCATGATTATGGCCGGTGTCTGGATCACCAGTTATTTCTTCCGTTCAGGACAATGTCGTTTATAGGATCACATATGAAAACAAAATCACTCTTTCTTTTGATACCGCTATTACTGTCCGGTTGTGACCAGACGGTGGTAAAAGAGATCGGCATTGAAGAATTGTCGGAGAACCTGAACAACCCGGAATACCTTATTATTGATACCCGGCCGGACAGTTTATATTTCGGTTTTAAAGATAAAGGCGCGACCCGCGGCGGTCATATTAAAGGTGCTATGCAGTTTACCACCGGCTGGCTGGATTTTATTGACGAAGATAAATTCGATAATTTTCTGGCAGAAAAGGGGATTACCAAAGAAAAAACCCTGGTATTTTACGACAGTGACCCTGATTCACTGGAAAGAATTACCGCTGAATTTGCAGCCAAAGGTTTTCAGGTCAGGGCATTTAAATCTTTCATCCAATACAGCAATTCTGATCTGCCGATGGATAAATACCCGAATTATTTTCTGAGTGTTTCTCCCGCTTGGGTTCAGGCTGCACTGAACGGTGAAAAACCGGAAAGTTATACCCGTGATCAAAAACCGGTGATATTTGAAGTGTCGTGGGGGGATGCGGAACAATCTAAATCCTATGCAACGCATATTAAAGGCGCTTTCCATTTTAATACCGACTGGATAGAAAACGCACCGGTCTGGAATTTATCAGAACCTGACGTTATCAAAAATAATCTGCTGAAAAACGGGATCCGCAAAGATACCCCGGTTATCGTCTATTCTGAAAATCAGATGGCAGCATTGCGGGTATTATGGGCACTGAAATGGGCGGGTGTTGAGGATGTCCGTTTCCTGAACGGTGGTTTAAATGTCTGGATGGATGCGGAATTACCAACCGAAACCACTCTGAATATCCCGGTACCGGTAGCAGATTTCGGCGCGGAAATTCCGGTTAATCCGCAGGTCACTATTGCCATGCCGGCGGAAGCCATACAAGGTCAGAAATCCGGTCTTAAACTGATCAGCAACCGGACATGGGATGAATATACCGGCAAAATCTCCGGTTATGATTATATTCCGCGTAAAGGAGAGCCGGCCGGGGCAATATGGGGATTCGGCGGTAAAAATTCGAATGATATGTCCGATTACTATGACCCGGACGGCACATTACGTAATCCGGACGAGATTTTTGCTTTATGGAAAACGCAGGGTATTGAACCGACTGACCAGGTCGCGTTTTATTGCGGCACCGGCTGGCGGGCCAGTGTTTCCTGGTTTATGACGCAGCTGGCGGGCTGGGAAAACAGCCGGATTTATGACGGCGGCTGGAATGCCTGGCAGATGGACCCGACATTACCGGTATTAAATAATATTCAGAGCGAAAAACCGGCAGCACTGAATGATTATGGTGAAATAATCAAAAAACCGGGCCAATCCTGCAAAAGCTGATTTAACTGAAATACCGGTTTCCGCAGAAATAACGGAAGCCGGTGATATCCGGTAATTTACCATGGGCCTTCCGGCCAGATGCTGGCTGTTTTTTTATCCGTATCATCCAGTGAATCAAGATATAAATTCTCAACCTCGGTACGGGCCCAGGGAGTACGGCGGAGAAATTTCAGACTTGATTTTACGCTGGGGTCATTCTTAAAGCAGTTAATATTGATTAACTTACCCAGCTTTGCCCAGCCATATTTTGCAACCAGTGCATTAACCTGCATTTCGAGCGTAACGCCATGCAGCGGATCATTGGATTTGTGGGCTGTCATGAATGAATATCCTGTTATTTTGTCTGAGCAGGGAAGGATACCGTAAACGCCGGAGTATGACAATTATCCCTCCCGGCAGTATCAAATTATTTAACAGTGCCTGTTTGTAATAGATGAAAAGTATTGTTTCATTATTTATCAGCAAAGTTAAACGAATTTAATTACCATAAAAGGGAGAACAGGACGGATGAATCTAAAAATCAGGTAATATTATAATGAGAAGCTGTTTTATTTTTGCGTTTTCATTTTCCTTTATAGCCATAGTATTCAAAAATTTTAGAAATTGTGACATAACCTGTCAACCTGTACATGTAAGATCACAAACGAGTTGAACAGCAAGGATTAGCAAATGAGCATTTGATCTCTTTGAGCACTCAACTGATTTACTTAAAGAGCTAGAAAATGAAGAGAGCGTGTGGAGCGATGAGCAGAAATTTGAAGTGGTAATTAAGGTGACCAACGTTGTGGCTGAATATTTTCAGCGCCGCGATCTGATAGTCGGACAAGTTATCGAAAAAGAATTAATTGACGGCGGATTAATTATCTCCAGTAAAGTTTCACATAAGAATGAGATTTTACCCGTAGTGCAATATTGGCTTCCTCATTTACGAATTATTTCTCCTGAAAATTTGCAGCAGGAATTGGAAGCTAAGATGAAAAAATATCTGGGTATATAAGGAATGTATATGGTAGGCGCAAAAAGTGGTAAAAATAAATTTACCAAACAAATATTAAAGGTGGCTGAGCATTACAATGTGATTGTCGCAGCAACGATGAGTGCGGGAAAAACCTCCTTAATTAACGCGCTGCTGGGTGATGAAGTTCTTTATTCAGCCAATGAAGCTGCCACCGCAACATTGACGCGTATTACTCATAACCGAAATTTACGCCAGCGCATTGAAGGTGCGAGCTACACCCGACCGGGCGAATGCTATGAACGTAGTAAGAATGTGCAAGCTTCAACCCTCCGGCAGTGGAACGACCATCAGGCAGTGAAGTATATCGAGCTGAATTGCAGCATTGAGAACCTGCGTAAAACAGTAACGCCTCTGGTTATTTACGATACTCCGGGGCCCAACAATAGCCAGGATACCAGCCATAGAGCTCTGCTGGATACGGCGCTGATGTTACCGGGTAAAAAACTGTTGGTCTACGTGCTCAATGCAACCCAACTGGCGACACAAGATGACTTACAGCTACTTCAGAAGATTAAAAATAGTCCGGCCCTGATTTCAGGGAACCAAATTATTTTTATCCTCAATAAGGTGGATCAGCTCGATGAAGAGCGGGGTGAAACGATCGATGTTTTCCTTGAAAAAACCCGGAACTATTTGGAGGAAATGGGATTTTCACGGCCGATGATTATCCCGGCGATGATGCAAACGTCCTTAATAGCTAAAAAAGTTCTCAATCGCAAAAGTATTACCCGAAATCAAAAACATCACTTACAGGCTGAGCTGCAACGATTTAGGCAGAATAAATTTATCCTCAATGATGCATCTCACGTACCTCACGCTATTAAGCACCTGGTTCGTACTGAATTAAAAAGAAGTCAGACTGAAAATGTCCGGTCCGATATTTTCGATAAAACGGAGCTGAAACAGTTTATCGCTTATAGCGGTATACGTACCCTAGAAATTTTTCTTTCACAACACAACTAACTATTCGGAAAACTATGAACAGTATTTATCTGGAACATAACCCCTTTACCGTTGAATCAACATTCCTGGTTAACGGCGTAGAACCCGCTTCGGGATGTAAACTTTCCAGCTATAAAGAAGCGCGTTTACAGCTCTGGGTGGAATCACTATTTGCCGAGTTACAGGCGTTGTTAAACGGCGAAACAAAGCTCGATGTTGAGTTCAAAGGCGTTGAATCTGATTTTATGGACGTGCAGGAAGCCGCCGCTGTAGCCAGGGAAAATGGTATGGAAATCAATTTGCGTTGGCAGCAGGTGCGGGCGACGGAGGACCGCCTGGATGAGATTAATGCGCTGATGGAAGAGGCGAAACTCAACCCACAATTCAATGACTACATCATTAACAACGAACAGGTACGCAACGATTTCCAGGAAGCTTTTAATAACGATTTTAACGTATACGTGGTTGCGACCATGTCTTCAGGCAAATCAACGTTAATCAATGCCATGCTTGGACAGGAGCTGCTACCTGCAGCGAACGAAGCAACCACGGCGACTATTGCGCAAATAATAGATGATAAAACTACGGGAAATAATTTTGCTGCCCGCCGTTTTTCCGGCAGTGGCGAGGAAGAATCGCTGGCTGAGATTAATGCTGATACGCTCAAAAAGTGGAACCAGCTGCCGGATACTCAGGAAATCGAAGGCCGATAAAGATAAGCTGGTGAAAAATTATCTGGCCTTTATTGAACGTGAGTTTAATGAGAAGTTTGAAACTTTAATTGGAATGATGCAAGAGCAGCTAAATAATAAAGAGGTTCGAGAGCAGGCTATCTCAGAGGCGAGAGAGCAGCAGTGTTGGATTGTTGATTTTAAAGCAAAACTTGATAACACACTGGCTATTTAATAAAAGGATTTATGATGGACGATAAAACTAAAAAAAAGCAAACCCTGCGCCAGAATTTATTGGAACAATTAACCCGTAATGATCTGGAAGGCGATGAAATACGCAAGCTTGTCGCCTCCTGCTCCAATATTGCTGATTTTTTTGATGATTACCGGGTTAACGAGATTTTCGCGGCCATAGAGCCGGATGAACTTGACTGGAACGCCGGGTATTTCGACCGCCAACGCAAGCTGGCGCAGAACAACTTCGCCGAAATGCGTATCAATCATCTTATTGATGTTCGTGAGCATCTTATCCGCAATGGTATTGCCGGGTTTGCAAAAGCATCTGTAACCGGGCACACCGAGGGAACGAAAACAATGAATATGCAAGGCTATTTACCCGGTACTAATCTGGCAAAAATGGTTGAACAAGGCGTTCCCGGTATGGTGCGTTCGGCCTTAATCAATGAGCTTGAAAACAACCGGCTGGAAGATAATGAAATCATTAAGGCCGTCGTCTGGGCTCAAGATCGGATTACCAATTTATTTGTAGATTACGAAGAAAACTCTCTGGCCGGAAAAATGAATAATGACCCTGCCCAATGGGATGCTGATTACTACGACTTGCAGACATCTTATCTGAATAGCAATTTTGCCAAAGCACGTTTTGAGCACTTAATTGAGGTGCGTAATGTGCTGCGCATGCGTGGGGTGAAAGGCTTTGAGCGCATAACCATCAAGCCAAAACCTCAACCCCACCAAGCCAGGGCGGCTTCCCGCCCGCACTCTGGATCATCTTCCTCTCCGTCTGGCTTTTTGCGCATAGCGGTGATGGCTGGCGGGGCCCTTGCGGTTCTGGCTGCGCTAGTGATTTCTTTACTCTAAAGGTGAATATATGTCGCAAAAAATCATGACACCGTCACGTCTTTCAGTCGTATTGGTTCTCAGGAAACAAAGTCCCTGATTATGGGAATCCTGGTCATCCGCCTGAGTGAACATCGTGCTGCTTTTTCAGGCATGAATCAGCCGCTAAAACACGTCACCGTGCTGGAAGAGGCTCACAATATCCTCAAGCGCAGCACCTCCGGCAGCGGTGGGGAAGGGAATGATATTACGGGAAAATCGGTGGACATGCTCTCCAACGCAATTGCCGAAATGCGTACGTGGGGAGAAGGATTTATCATTGCTGACCAGTCACCTTATGTCATTGATATTTCAGCAATTCGCAATACAAATACAAAAATTATAATGCGTCTGCCGGATGAAGCTGACCGGCGTATCGCGGGGAAATCTGCTGGATTAAACGACGATCAGCTGGATGAGCTTGCGCGCCTGCCAAAAGGAGTAGCACTGGTTTACCAGAACGACTGGCTTGAGCCTGTACTGTGCCGGGTTAATAAGTTTGCAGGGAAAGAAGTGACCTACCGCTACGAATCTGCAGTGAGTACGGACAACCCCCTGATTTTTAACCAGCAACTAATTACCTGGCTGATGGCTTCGCGCCTGCGACAGCCGCTGGCAATCTCGCTGGAGACGCTGGAGACGCTGGAGGCCGGGCTGGAAGGCAGCCCGCTTGCAACCGGGCAAAAAATTGTGCTGAAAACACTATTCGAAGAGTTTCGCGCAACCGGAGAAATCAGCCTTCAAAACGAACAGAATTTCGCTCTCCTGGCAAAGCTGGTTGTTAGCCTGCTGGATTGCACTTCCGGCATTGAGAGATGCGTTCGTACTACGTCGGGCTTTGATGAGTTGAAGCAGTCATTACGCCAACTGATTGTTAAGCAAACCGGTGAATTGTCTGCGGAGCTTGAACTGGCGGTACAGCAGTGCTTCATGCGTGAGTTAGCAGGCCGAAATGATGAATATCTGAAAGTATACGCCGCATGGCGAAAACATGTCACCCCGGAGACTGTAGCATGATTGGGATGACCGTTTTAAAAGAGCTGGCGGCGGAATCACTGGGGGAACTGTTGGCAAGCGTGAAGGATATACGCATTGAAGACATTAATATCGAAGAGCTCGATAAGCCTGTTAATCTGGAACTGCCGCGTAATGAGTTGACTCCGCTTTCTGAAGAAACCAAAGAGGTTTTAAGCGAGGAAGGTTACACTGATGAAGTGATCGAAAGTATCAACAGCGAAGAGGAAGCAGCGATTTATCAGGATGCGGGTCTGGAATGTCAGACTGTTAACGGTAATGACGCGTTAATAAATACTGAAATCGACCCGGATCAAACCGATGCGTTAGGTGATACTAACCTCGGGCGTATGGAGAAGGGTAAGTCGCCATTGGATGCAAATGGTAAACCGATTGAGCTGCATCACGTTGGTCAGAGGGCAGATTCTCCGCTTGCAGAGTTGACACACGCTCAGCACATGGAGGGTGGAAATAATACTATCTTACACGACACGACAAAAGAGTCTGAAATCGATCGAAGTGCGTTTGCCAAAGAGCGTGAGGCGCACTGGAAAGCACGAGCTGAAGAAATTAAACAGCGCCGGGAGGAAGCAGTATGAAGAAGTTAGCACAGCAGATTGTGGCACAAGGTGCCGATACTCGTCCTGTGAATGAGGATGAAATCATAACTGCTGAACAGGCTTTAGGGATTCAATTTTCCCCGGAGTATAAAGCCTATTTGTCTGAGTTTGGTTTGATTTCCTCGGGGGCGGCCGAGGTTTACGGCCTCGGTGTTCCTGCGACGTCGCATCTGAACATTCTTAGCGCGATAGAACCTCTACGTGAAGGCAGGGACTATCCGCCACAAGCAGTGCCTCTTTATGATATTGGTGATGGGTATTATTACCTTTATGATAATAAACGGCGCAAAATCCTCACCTGGTCGATGATAAACGGAGTAGTAGATACCAGCGATGAAGACCTTGAAGCCTTTTTACTGCGCATCGTCTTCCACATTAAGTCATAAAAAACGGCGTATGGTTCCGGAGGAGTTCGTCCGAATGAACCAATAACTAATTTGTACAGTATCCGTGAACTGACGGATATTGTACATCAGTTCACGTTACCGGATAGGAGAGCAGGGAACGCCAATGAACGATATAACACATTGATATTATTGCATCTAATCATTACCAGTACCTTCTACATGTCATTTAACATAATATACATTATGCGAATAAAGGTTTTAGAGGCTCAATGCTAATGTCTAATCTTGGCTCAATCTAAATGTCTGCGCTGTATTTGTCTATGGGGGTTAACCTTTCTTTTTTCTAGCTCCGGACCATTATCCATCCGCATTTTCACCGGGTATCCGCGTGTTGCAACTATTCTGTCCAATACCCGGACAACACGTTGGGCCGGGATATTCAGATT